>JBFHFG010000384.1:0-4009 GCA_041583815.1 Halovulum sp. | reverse complement strand
TTCGACATGTCACCGGCCTCCTTCGACCAGCCGGTTGTGCCGGACCGATGAATACAGTGCCAGGCCGATCAGCCCGGCGCCGATCAGCCCGGTGAACACCTCGGGAATGTGGGTGACTGACTGGGCGAACATGATCACCGACAGGGTCAGGATCGAATAGAACGCGCCGTGTTCGAGATAGCGAAACTGCGCCAGCGTCTTGCGTTCGACCAGCATGATCGTCATCGAGCGGACGTAGAACGCGCCGATGCCAAGGCCGATGGCGATCAGGAACAGGTTCTGCGTCAGGGCAAAGGCGCCGATCACCCCGTCGAACGAGAAGCTCGCGTCGAGCACTTCCAGGTACAGGAACGCTCCCAGCCCGCCCTGGGCGGCGGCGCCGCGCGTCGCCTCGGCGCTGTCGAGGATCTGGCCCAGAAGTTCCACCATAAGGAAGGTCAGCAGGCCGCAGACCGAGGCGAACAGAAAAGTCGCGCCCATGTCCTCGGGCAGGGCGGTCGTGAACGCCATGGCAAAGGCCAGCACGATCGCAATCTCGACCCCACGCAGCGCGGACCAGTCCCGCAACCGGGATTCGACGGCGCGCAGCCAGTGCACGTCCTTCTCCTGGTCGATGAAATAGCTGAGCGCGACCATCATCAGGAAAGTGCCGCCGAAAGCCGAGATCGACAGGTGCGCGCCCTCCATGATGTGCGCGTACTCGTCCGGGTCGGTCGCGGCCAGGATCACCGCCGAGACCGGGTCGATCCGTGCCGCGATCGACACCACGGCCAGCGGGAACACGATCCGCATCCCGAAGACGGCGATCACGATCCCCCATGTCAGGAAGCGCCGCTGCCAGGCCGGGGTCATGTCCTTCAGCTTGTTGGCGTTGACGATGGCGTTGTCGAAGCTGAGCGAGATTTCCAGCACCGCCAGCACCGTGCCGATCATCAGGAATGACAGCGCGCCGGTGATCGTGCCGGTGGTGTTCAGGCCCAGCAGAAAGGCCAGGCCGAGGCCGATCAGGGTCAGGGCAAAGGGCCAGCGGAAGTAGTGCAGGGCGGTGTTCATGCGGCGAGGTTCATTCGGTGGGGACAACCGGTGCTTCGTTGACGGGGGTCAGCAGTGGCTGACCTGAGAAATGGGCGGCGAGATTATCGACCACCAGCTGCGCCATCGCATCGCGCGTCTCGACCGTGCCGCTGGCATGATGCGGGTACAATGTGATGTTGGGCAGGGAAGTCAACGCCGGATCGGGTGTCGGCTCGTTCAGATAGACATCCAGCCCGGCGCTGCCGAGGGTTCCGTCCTTCAGCGCGGCGATCAGCGCGGGCTCGTCCACGACGCTGCCGCGCGCAACGTTGATCAGTGTGCCGCGGGGACCGAGGGCCGACAGGACCCCGGCGTCGATCATGCCGCGCGTCTCGTCGCCGCCGGGGACGACCAGCACCAGGATGTCGGCCCATTCGGCCAGGTCGCGAACGTTCGGGTGATAAGTGAAATCGACCGGTTTGCGGCTGCGGGAGGTGTACCCGATCTCCAGCCCCAACGATTCGAAGCGGCGGGCGATGGCAAGGCCGATGTTGCCAAGCCCGACGATCCCGGCACGCTTGCCCCGGATTGCCGAAAGCAGCGGGTACATGCCCGTGCGCTCCCAGTTGCCCGATCGCACGTGGTCATGCGCCGCCACCAGCTCCCGCCGCGCGGCGAGTGTCAGCATCAGGGCCGTGTCGGCCACGTCGTCGTGCAGCGCGGCGGAAGTGTTGGTCAGCGGAATGCCCCGCTTGCTCAGCGCGTCTACATCGATGCTTTCGAAGCCGGCCGAGCCGCAGGCGACAATCTCCAGACTGGGAAGATGCGCCAGTTCTGCTTCGCTTAGCGCCGTATGGCCATTGGTCACCACCGCCCGGCACAGCGGACCGTGCTGCGCAAGGAAGGACTGCCGGTCCCCGGCTTCGTCAAATCGGTGAAGGGTGTAGGCCTTTTCCAGCTGCGCCATCGCCTTGGGGCGGGCAACGTGCATTACCAGGACATCGGGCTTACTCATGCGATGGCACCTTCGATCTGGGCACGGGCTTGCCTGCGCTGGGCCTGTACCTCGGGGTCGGGATCGAGGCTCGCGGCCAGCAGGGCCTGCGTGTAGGGCTGGCGCGGGTTCTCGAAGATCTGCTGCACCGGCCCCTGCTCGACGATGCGCCCGCCCTGCATGACGACGACGCGGTGCGCGAAATCGCGGACCAGCGGCAGGTCGTGGGCAATGAACAGGTAGCTGAGGCCCAGTTCGTCCTGCAGCTTGTTCAGCAGGTCGATCACCTGCGCCTGGATCGACACATCCAGCGCGGACACGGCCTCGTCACAGATGATCAGTTTCGGCTCCAGTGCCAGCGCGCGGGCGATGGCGATGCGCTGGCGTTGGCCGCCCGAGAACTGGTGCGGGTAGCGGTGGATGTGGCCGGGATCCAGCCCGACCTGGTGCAGCAGTTCCTGCACGCGGGCCTTCCAGCGGTCCTTCGGCAGGATGCCGGGATGGATCGCGAATGCCTCGGCGATGATCTGACCCACCGACATGCGCGGGTTCAACGATTGCGTCGGGTCCTGGAACACCATCTGGATCTCGCGCCGCAGGGCGAACAGCTCGCTCGGCGGTATCGAGATCAGGTCCTTGCCCTCGTAATAGGCCGCACCGCTGGTGGCGTCCTCCAGCCGCAGCAGGGTCTTGGCCAGCGTCGACTTGCCCGAGCCGCTTTCGCCGACGATCGCCACCGTCTCGCCCGGCAGCACCGTCAGCGAGGCGTCTTTCAGCGCGGCGAAATCACCGTAGGTCTTGGTCAGCCCGCGCACGTCCAGGATCGGCTTGATCCCGGTGTCGAGCGGGGTGGCCATCTCGCCCGTGCCGGGCACGGCGCCGATCAGCTTGCGGGTATAGGGGTGGTGCGGGTTGCGGTAGACCTGCGCCGCGGTGCCGGTCTCGACGATCTCGCCCGAGTTCATCACCACCACGCGGTCGGCAACCTCGGCCACCACGCCCAGGTCGTGCGTGATCAGCAGCAGACCCATGCCGGTCTCCTGCTGCAACTCTTCGAGCAGGGCGAGGATCTGCGCCTGTACCGTGACGTCCAGTGCGGTGGTCGGTTCGTCGGCGATCAGGATGTCGGGCTTCAGCGCCAGCGCCATGGCGATCATCAGCCGTTGCCGCTGGCCGCCCGAGAACTGGTGCGGGTAGGCGTCGATCTTCACCTCGGGGTCCGGGATGCCGACGCGGCGCATCAGGTCGAGCGTGCGGGCGCGGGCATCGGAACCCGCGACGCCATGCGCGGTCATCATCTCGGCGATCTGGAATCCGACGGTGTAGACTGGGTTCAGGTGGCTCATCGGGTCCTGGAAGATCATCGCGATCCGTTTGCCGTTCAGCTCCCGCCGGGCTTCGCTGGGAAGTGTCAGCAGGTTGCGGCCCTCGAACAGGATCTCGCCCGAAACGATCTCGCCCGGCGGGCAGTCGATCAGGTTCATCACCGCCGAAGCTGACACTGATTTGCCCGAGCCGGATTCGCCCAGGATCGCCAGGCACTCGCCCCGGTCCAGGTGCCAACTGACGTCGCGCACCGCGTGGACGGTGCCGCGTGCGGTGTGGAAATCGACGGTCAGGTTGCGGACCTCGAGTAGATGCTCGGTCATGTCTTGCTCCGCGGGATTTCCAGCCGCCAGCGCTGCACCGGGTCGAGGGCGGTGCGCATCCAGTTCGACAACAGGTTCAGCGACAGGGTGGTCAGGATGATCGCCAGCCCCGGCCAGAACGACAGCCACCAGGCGGTGGTCAGATAGGGGCGGCCCTGCGACACCATCAGGCCCCAGGTGATCTCGGGCGGCTGGATGCCGATGCCCAGGAACGACAACGAGCTTTCGGCCAGCATCACGAAGGCGAAGTCGAGTGTGGCAATGGTGATCAGCGTCGGGAAGATCACCGGCAGGATGTGCCGGAAAACGATGCGCGGGGTCGAGGCGCCCATCACCTTGGCAGCTTGCACGA
>JBFHFG010000383.1:0-4012 GCA_041583815.1 Halovulum sp. | reverse complement strand
TGCCCGAAAGACCGCACTGGCGCGACCACGCGCAGGAGGTGGGCTTCACCTTTGCGGACATGCATGGCGAACCCTATTGGGACGAAAGCTCGGCCTATGCCTTCTCGCTGGAACAGATCGAGACGGACATCGAGGATCCCTCGACCGCCCTTCATGCCATGTGCCGCGAGGCGGTTCCCCACATCCTGGCAAGCGAGGCGCTGCTGGACCGGCTGTCCATCCCCGAGGCGCATCGCGACCTGATCGCGGAAAGTTGGCGCCGGGTCGATCCCGAAATTTATGGTCGCTTCGACCTGGCCTATGACGGCAACGGTCCAGCCAAGCTGCTGGAATACAACGCCGACACGCCGACCTCGCTGTACGAAAGCGCCGCCTTCCAGTGGCAATGGCTCGAGGATCAGCTGGCCGCCGGGGTGCTTCCGTCCGGCACCGACCAGTTCAACGGCATTCACGAAGCCCTCGTCGCCCGGTTCGCCGACGTGTTCGAACCGGACAGCGACCTGCATTTCACCGCCGTCGGCGGCAACCCCGAGGATTACGGCACCGTCGAGGCGATGGGCTGGGCCGCGCGCGAAGCGGGGCTTGGCGCGCATTACTGCGACCTGGACAAGATCGCGCTCAGCAAGGACGGCCAGTTCCTGGACGATCAGGACCGGGTGATGGGCGTGCTGTTCAAGCTCTACCCGTGGGAGGATCTGCTGCGCGACGACTATGCCGCGCACATCGCGGGGTCGCGCTGTCTGTTCCTGGAACCGGCGTGGAAGGCACTACTGTCCAACAAGGGCCTGCTGCCGGTGCTGTGGCAGATGTTCGAGGGCCACCCCAACCTGCTGCCCGCGTTCTTCGAGCAGGACGTGCGCGATGCCGTCGCAAGCACCGGCCCCGCCGCACCCGATGTCGCCGCCGCCTTCGACCGGGCGCAGGCGCAGCTTGCCGCGGGCCACGTGCGCAAGCCGATCCTTTCCCGCGAGGGGGCCTCGGTCGAGATCCTGGAATCAGGCAGGATCGTCGAACAGGCGCAGAACACCGACTACGCCGAGCATCCGCGTATCCTTCAGGCCTATGCCCCGCTCCCGCAGTTCGACGGGTTTCGCCCGGTGATAGGCGCATGGATCGTGGGCGAAACCTGTGCCGGCATCGGCATCCGCGAGGACCGCTCGCGCATCACCCAGGACCTGTCGCGCTTCAAGCCGCACTATATTACCTAATGACCCGCCCCCGACGGCCCTAACCTGACCGAGAGGCTAGATCTTCATGACCAAACGCTCCAACCGGGTCGCCATCGCGATCCTCGGCGCCGCCGCCTTCACCCTTGCCGGATGCCGGGACGAGAAGGTGGATGCCGAAGCCTTCCCCGATCTGCAAAGCTGCACCGACGCGGCGGCGCGCGGTGGCCAGTTTTCGGCGCAGGATTGCGAAACCGCCTTCGCCGAGGCCGAAACCCTGCACGCCGAGGCCGCGCCGCGCTACGACAGCCTGGAGGTCTGCGAAGAGCAGCACGGCGTCGGCGCATGCGGGACCGAGGCGGGCATGACGCAGGGCGGTTCGGGCGGCATCTTCATGCCGCTGCTGGCTGGCTACCTGATCGGCAACATGCTGGGCGGGCGCAGCGGCATGTCGGCCGCGCAGCCGCTCTACAAGACATCGGACGGGCGGTTCACCAACGCGGCGCGCTCGACCACCTATTCCACCAACAGCGGGGCGGCGAAGCTCAGCACTTCGCAGTTCACCCGGCCGGCGACGACCGCCGGCAAGGCCCCGATGACCCGCGCCACCGCGACATCGCGCGGCGGGTTCGGCCGTGCAGGCGGCGTCCGCTCGGGCTTCGGCGGCTAGGCGGCGTCCGCGCGGCGCGACTGCCTAACTTGCGAGAAAAGGTTGATCGCGGGCGGAAAATGCCCGACCAGTATAAGTCATTGAAATCCTGATGCTGAGGAAACGACGATCGCACGTCATCATCCCGGCCCTCCAGAACACGTCGGTGCATGCCGACAGCGAAATCAAGGAAGAGGCGGCGATCCGGATGCGCAACGCCATCACACCCCGCAGGCACTAGATTGGCAAGAACCGACACGAGATCCAATGACGATCCGGCTTTCGAGGGGCGCGTAGATTGACGCAATACCCCCGCCGATCCGTAGAAATCGCCTATGCGCGCCTGCAACGCGCGTACAACCGGGTTTTGCTGCACCCCGCCGTTGTTCGGGGCGGGCTTGCCGGGCGGGTGTTCGCACTTCTTGACTGGGCCGTGCGCCGCTACCGGGACAGCGTCTGGAACCGCTTCGCCTACAACAGGGACGGACGACTGACCAACCGCAATGTCGCGCTGACGCTGGGTGGGTCGGTGCTGGTCGTCGCCGGTCTGGGGGCGCTTCTGACATGATCACTGTCCGCCTCCTTACCCTGTTCGCGCTGTCCTGCGCGCTGGTGTCCTGCGTCGAACTTGTCGCGCGGCCCGACGCGAGCAACGGCGGGCACGGGTCCTTCACCATGACACACCCAGACCCCGCGCCGCCTGCCGCCACGGCCGCGATCGACCAGATCCTTGCCGCCGCCCGGCGCGGCGATCAGGCCGCGCTGCTGTCCCGGATCAGCGACAATGCGGTGTTCAGCTTTGGCACCGATATGGGGCATGCGGACTTTCTGCGCCTCTGGCGCGATCCTGGCCCCAACCCCTTCGCCCGTTTCGCGCAGGCATTCGCGCAGACGACGGCACCCGGCGGGGTCGACGTGGGGGACGGGCAGTGGCGCTATCCCTACCACACGTGGATCCTTGCCGATGGGGTCGATCCGCAGTTCGTTGTGCAGGTGGCGGGCGGCACCGTCCACCGCGCCCCGAGGCCAGATGCCCCGACAATCGCCCTTGCGCCCACCGACAGCGTCCACTGCGCCGACCCGGCGTGCTTCGATGGCGATACCGACGCATGGCGGCAGCTTCGGCTGCGCGACGGAACCGCGGCCTACGCCCGCGAAACCGCGCTACGCCCGGTCACCGACGGCTATCGACTGGTGCTGGAAGAAACCGCCGACGGCGCTTACGAGATCGAGGTGTTCCTGGCCGGCGACTGACCGCCCTGCCTGCGCACCGGCAGGGGGGCTCGGAAAATTGGCGCCTCCGGCGTTCTGCCTGTATAAGACAGGACAGGAGGATGCATGGACGGGACCGATCCGCAGGCGACGCTGGCGGGCGCACTCAGCGCATCTTGGGAACGTTGCGAACGTCAGTACAAGCTGGCGCGCGATGCCGCCCGGCCCATCCTGCGCCTGCAATCGACCGAGGTCGCCCCCCGCCTGGAAAAAATGGTGGAACGCACCGGCGGACGTCAGGGGATCATCCGCCAGCTTGCGGGCATCGCCGCCGAAACCGGTAGTTGCCTTGTCGTGACCGACACCGACGGCGTGCTGGTCCGCCTCGAAGGGCGCGAGGACGGCCGCCGGATCTTTGAGGCGAACGGCATCGCGCTTGGCTCGTGCTGGGACGAACGCATCGCCGGAACCAACGGGGTAAGCATGGCGCTGTCGCAGGGCCGGGCCTGTACCGTTGCGGGCAAGGACCACTACTTTTCCAAGCTGCAACCATTCTCGTGCACTGCCGTGCCACTGTTCGACGCCGAGAACCAGATCGTCGGTGCGCTCAATCTCTCGATGATCGACCGGGGAAATGCCGCCGACTACCTGTTCGCGCGGCAGCTTCTGGGCGCCGCAGCGGACCGCATCCAGCGCATCCTGTTCGAACGCCGCTTTGCCGGCTCGACCATCGTCAGCGTGTCCGCAGCGCAAGGCAGGGACCTGCTGCGCAGCGGCGAGCTTGTCGCCGTGAACGACGCCGGGATCATTCTGGGCGCGACTGCAGGCGCGCATCTGCTGGCCGGTGAAAGTGATCCCGCCCGGCTGAAGGGCAAGGCGTTCGAGATGATGTTCGGCACCGATGCCCGACCGTTGCAGTCGCTGCCGGAACGGGTTGTCAGCGTCCGCTCGGCGCAAGGGCCGGCACTGACCATCGCCGCGCGGG
>JBFHFG010000382.1:0-4013 GCA_041583815.1 Halovulum sp. | reverse complement strand
GGTCATCAGTGTTGCGTGTGTCGTGTTGCAAAGCCGACTGCAAAACTTGTAGTGACCTTCGGGCAAAGGGGCGTGGCAGCGAACGCAGCGTGTCCGCTCGATCAGGGTCCCCGCTTCGATTGTCCATTCCGGCTGTCCTTCATACCAATCGGGACGCGCGGCCCCGATACGCTTGAAAACTTCGGCAAGGATGTCTCGGGCCATCAGGTCAGCAGAATTCCAGCCCCATCCTTGCAGGCAGAAATCCCCGCGCAGCGCAGCGCGCAACGGGCCTTCAAGCCCGAAGATCGAGGCGGTTTCACCCGCCTCGAAAGCCAACCGAACCAGCGCCACCAGATCCGCAATGATCGATTGAAACCGGCCCGAACTAACACGACCGCGCTGCGCGTCCCTTTCGCGGTTTCTCTCTTTGCGCATCATGCGCTTCGCTTCTGGGGTCATGACGAGCATCAGTCTTGCCAGTCGATGAATTGCAGCGCGTCCTGCACTGTTGCGCCATCCAGACCGGCTTCCTTGGCGGTTGCCATGGCTTGCAGCATTGCGCCCAGGGCGCGGGCCTTGCCGCCATGGTCAAAGGCTTGCATCGGTCGAACCACGTCGATCGCAACAGCCGCGCCCAGCTTGTCCGTTGCTTCCTCGGCCATGAGGTTCGCCATGGGTTGCAGGACCAGCTGCGCAAGGTGGCGTTGCGCTTCCCTGACCATCGGCCCGGTGGTGCTGGAATTGACCAGCCCCGGCAGGATGCCGAACACGCTGTAAATCTCGCCCTTGGCTTCGGTCAGCAGCTTGTCGGCCAGCGTGTCTTTCAGGTCGGGTGACAGCTGGTCGGGGTGCTGGCCAAGCTGGGGGTTCATGCCAGCCGCAACAGCTTGCGCCACCCCTTCGATGATCAGCGCCGCCCCACGCCGCCCCCTGATGGTGCTGCGCATTGCTTCCATGTCATCGGGGCTGCCCTCTGGAACCGGAATGATCTGACTGCCGATCGGGGCATCGCGGAACACGTCACGCAGGGCCGTGGTGATCTCTTCCAGCAGGCCAGCGGACAGGCGCGCGCGCGACAGTGGCGCAGATCCCGCCCAGGGCGTTGCGGCATCGCAGCCGATGCGGAAATGCAGAACCTCGGGGGCCAGAACAGTTTCCGTGATGCCGCCGCCAATCTCGGGCAGGGAAAGGCGATAGGCGCGGGGCTGGCCGTATCGCGTCGAGAGATCCCAATCAGTCGCCGGAATAAGCCGGTCACGGATCAGGAACACGGCTTCACCGCGCAGGGCCAGAGCGCGGGCAGCAAGCGCCCTGTCGCGTCTGGTCATCATATCGGCGCCTGTCACGTCAGCGAGGCTTAGACCGGCCTCCCAGAGGCTGACAGAGGATTGCACCGCGGCTGTCAGCTCGGCCAGCCCTGATGCCCCGCTGATCCAGCTTTCGCGCGCGGCCATCAACGCCGCCGTGTAGCCGGTGCCAGCTGCGCGGGTTTCTGGTGCCGATGCCTTGCGCCGGAACATATCCATGAACGCCATAGTCAGACCCTCCAGCGGTTCAGATGATAGACCGGCCCGCGATAGGGTTGCCGGTCCTGGTGCGTTTCCCATGCCCGCGCCTCGATCTGGGCCAAGGGATAGGCGGGGCGGGTCACAGCCGAGATTTCGAACAGCGCCGCGCGGGTGATGGTGCGCAAGATGCTGTCGCCCTGGCGCTCGATGCGTTCGCCGTCTGGATCGACCCGAAAGCCGGGCGACAGACCACGGATCAGCCCGCCCGCATGAGCCGCCAGAAAGTCGCGCGCCCAGCTGGTGCCGTTCTGTATCGTTGCCTCGATCGTCAGCGCGGTGTCGCTATCGGTCAGGGTCAGGTTGCCCGCCGCCCGAGAGGCGAGGGGCTTGTTGTAATCGTGCCCGGCCAGCAGGTGGATATCCTCCCCCGCTGCGATCCGGTCCGCGAAGGCCCTGGGGGCGACAACCTCGCGCCGCCCCGGTGCCAGCTCGGTTTCGGCCCCATAGGGAAACACCGCGCGAAGGCGGGTTGAACCGCCATCGCTGCGAAGTTCCAGCGCCCCGAGATTGCCGCCCCAAAGCATCGATTAAGCCCCGATGCCGGTCAGGATGCGGATCTGCGACCCACGCGCAACGGTCACGTCAGCAGTGACAAGGCCGGTCAGGCGCAACCCGCCGCTCTGGGCATCGGAATACGGATCGCGGATCAGATCCACGCCGCCCCAGAGTCCAAGGAACGCCGGGGCAATGCCGCCGGTCGAAGTGGTCAGGATCGACGTGCCCGCCGCCAGCTGGTTTGCCAGGGCGATGTTGCCGGCCGGAATGTGCTTGGTCAGGCGGTCCCATTCCGAAACTGCCGTGCCGGCAATCAGCGTGTCATCCAGCTCGGCCCAGATTTCAGGATCGAAGGCCATGTTGACGCCGGTTGCCGCGCTGATCGCATTGGCCTGCATGAATGCGACAACCTCGGCCCGGAATGCCGACCAGGACGCCGCCGCGCCAACCGCCGTGCTGGCAATGCCATAGGTGGCCGCACCGGGCACGATGCCCAGGGGCTGGCCGTCCGCGCCGGTGCCCATCAGAACCGCGCGATCCAGTTCGGCCCCGATCGCCGCCGACATGTCGCGGCGCACCGCCTGTTCCAGACCCTCGCCCGTCTGTTTCATGGCCTTGCGGCTGATGCGCATATGCGCCCCCAGCGTATTGTCGGGCGACAGCATGCGCTCGACGGTCTGGAAAGTGGTGGCGTTCGGGACGTTTCCGCCCTCGGTTGTCGACCAGCCCGCAGTCGCGCCCGAGGTCGCAACCGGCCATTCCGTGCTGCCTTGCGTGATGTTGATGGCCTGAACCCCGATGCGCGATGCCACCGAGGCCGGGAACAGCCGGTCGATGATCGGACGGGTTTGCGTCGGGCTGGGCAGATCGCCGGAAACCGTGTTGCGCTGTTCCAGCGCCGCGAAAGGAACCGGGATGCCGCGATAACCGCCCGCGTTGCGCATTTCCTGCACAACCTCGGCAGTCTGCCCCGACAGGGCGCGGCCATCGTTCAGCGCGAACACGACCTGGCGCATTTCAAAGCCCGCGACCAGATCCGCGAATTGGCGATCGGAGCGGGTTTCGAGATCCGCGCCAGCTTCGCGCCGTTCGCTATCCTCGGCCACCAGCGCCGCGCGATAGCGGGTTTCGTTGGTGCGGTATTCCGCATCAAGGCTTTCCATTGAGCGGGTTTCGTCCTCGGTCGGGTTTTCCTTACCCACCAGCTCGGCCAGAGCTTGACGGATTTCCGACTGGCGTCGGGCGATTTTGACAGATTCCAGCATGTGATACCTCATGTTGCCGGGTTGGTTTTCGCTGCCAGATCGGCAACGGCTTGCGCCCATGCGTCACGCGCGGGCGATTGGATCGATGCGGGGTGGCCGCATTCGATCCGGGTTTTTCGGGTGTGACAGGGGCCGCACAGGGCTTGCAGGTTGGACGGTTCGAAGGCGAGTTCAGGCGCCAGCCGAACCGGCTTGATGTGATCGATTTCCAGCCGCCGCCGGTCGCCACAATGGCGGCATTTCCATTCGTCGCGCTCAAGGATCTGTTGCCGCAGAACCTGCCAACGGCGGGTCGAAGTGACGTGCTTCGAATGGCGCTGATGTTCACGTCTCACACCCATAGCATTCGCGCCTTGCGTTGGGGTGCCGCCTTCATGCGCGCGCCCTGGGCCACGGCAATCATCGCCGCCGCCGCCGCATCGATCCTGCCAAGCGATTGGGCTTTTGCCAACTTGTGGTTGCCAGCCGGATCAACCAGCGTGATCGCGTCCGCAAAGGCGAAGCGCAGCAACAGGGACGGGGCAACCTTCACCTCGCCGTCAAACAGCGCGCGCCGGAACCGCTCGATGTCCTCAGAGCCATCTCGCCACGCAAATCCGCGAAGTATGAACGGGACGCGCGACAGCCCCGCCGCCTGCATGGCTTCGGTGAACTCGGCATGTCGGAACCTGTCACCCACAATGCAATCAGGCGTGATACCGTC
>JBFHFG010000381.1:0-4016 GCA_041583815.1 Halovulum sp. | reverse complement strand
CGATCCTTGGCCCCGGTCTTTGGTATCTGTTCCACCACGCCCTGGGCATCCGCCTACCGGCGATTCTGTCCGGGGGCCTGTTCTGATGGGTGACTTCTCTGCAATCGCGTCCGAAGTCCTGACGGTCGGCACGCTTCTCGCGATGATACTTGGAACCGGCTTCGGCATCATCGTGGGCGCACTTCCCGGCCTTGGCTCGGTTGTGGGACTGTCCATCTGCCTGCCCTTCACATTCGGCATGGCCACGGTACCCAGCCTGACCCTGCTGCTGGGCGTATACTGTGGTTCTGTCTTCGGTGGATCCATCTCGGCGATCCTGATCAACTCTCCGGGGACGCCACAAGCAGCCGCCACCACCCTTGACGGCTATCCCATGGCACAGCGGGGCGAGGCCGGGCGCGCCCTGGGCTGGGCCACGCTGTCATCCACGCTGGGCGGTCTGTTTTCCTGCGCCGTGCTGATCGTCGCGGCGCCACAACTGGCGCGCTTTGCGACGCGGTTCGGCTCGGTCGAGGTATTCGCCCTGATCGTTCTGGCGTTGACCTGCATCGCTGCGGTGTCGCGTGGCCGCATGGCCAAGGGGCTGCTGATGGGCGCAGTCGGCCTGTTCCTTGCGCTGGTCGGCACCGATCCCGTAACTGGGGCCGGGCGTTTCACCTTCGGAACCACATTCCTGACCGCCGGGCTTGACCTGATCAGCGTGGTCATCGGCCTATTCGCCCTGTCCGAGGCATTCGTCCGCGTTGCCAGCGGTGGCGAAACCACCGCCGAAGTTTCCGGAACCCGCATGATCCTGCCTGCGCTGCATGAGTGGCGGTCACGCATCGGCAACCTTGTGCGCAGTTCGACCATCGGCTGCCTTGTGGGTGCCCTGCCCGGCACCGGCGCGGCAACAGCGTCCTTCATCAGCTATGCCGTCGCCCGGCAAACCAGCAAAAGGGGCGGCGCGTTCGGGACCGGGGAACCCGACGGACTGGTTGCGGCAGAAAGTTCGAACAACGCGGTAACGGGCAGCGCGATGATCCCGACGCTTGCACTGGGAATACCGGGCGACGTCGTCACAGCCATCCTGCTAAGCGCGCTGGTAATCCACGGCATCACCCCCGGCGTCCGGCTGATGGCCGAGCATCAGGACGTCGTGCAGGCAATCTTCGCCGTGCTGATCCTGATCAATTTCGTGATGCTTGCGCTGGCATTCCCGCTTGTGCGGATGTTCGGACGTCTTCTGTCGATCCCCCAGCATCTGATCACCGCGGGGATTGTCGTCTTCGCCATGTTGGGCGCGGTCACGGTTCGCGGCAATCCGCTGGACGCGGTCACCGCCGTGATTTTCGGGATACTGGGCCTGGGCCTGCGAACCGCCGGCTATCCGCTGGCGCCATTGGTGATCGGCCTGGTACTGGGCCCGCAGTTCGAACAGAACCTGCGGCGCGGCCTGCTGCTGAACGATGGGAACTTCGCCGCATTCCTGACAGCCAGCCCCATCGCGACGGTCCTGTTCGGATGCATCGTGCTGGCAATCGGACTGCCCGCGGTCGGCAGCTTGCGCAGAACGCTGCGCGCGAACAGGCAGCATGGGCCTGCGTCCTGACGCAACGGGCTGTGCCCGCCGCGCGGCTCAGGTCAGATCCGCGCCTCTCGGCTGTGGGTTATCAGCGACTGGATCTCGGTAGGTATTGTCTCGATGCCCAGGCCGGGTTGGTTCGAAAGCGTCCATTTTCCGTTGCACACCGGGACCTCGCCATCAAAGAATGCGTCGCGCAGTGGGTTTGGATTGACGTCCACTTCCAACAGGCCGGGACCCCCGACCGCCGCAAGCAGATGCGCCGAGGCTGTCAACCCAAGCCCCCCGCCCAGGAAATGCGGGCAATAGACGTGGCTCGCCGATAATGCGGACATGGCCACGTCGCGACAGGCCGAAAGCCCGCCCCACTTGGCAAGGTCGGGCTGAACATAACGCAGCGCACCGCCCGCGATTGCGTTTTTGAATGCACCATGCCCCGAGATATTCTCACCGGCCGCCAGCGGGACACCCAGGGCAGCAAGCTGCCGCCAATGGTCGACCGGCGCATCCGCTGGCAACGGCTCTTCGATCCATCCCAAGTCCAGGTCTGCCACGGCAGCAATGAACGCAGAGGCGCTGTCCACATCCCAAGCCTGATTGGCATCGGCGAACAGGCGTTCGCCCGTCTGCAACCCGCGCGCGATATCGTGCATCTTGGCGGGCTCTGCTGCCGTATCGAACCCGACCTTCACCTTGAACCCGGTGAAACCCGCTGAGCGCGCGACGGGGATGACCCGTGCCGCCTGATCTATATGAATTCCGCTGGCGTAGGCCGGGACAGTAGGTACCGACTGCGCGCCCAGCGCCTTTGCCACCGGCACACCCATGCGGCGGGCGCGCATGTCCCATAGCGCCTGGTCGATCGCGGCAACCACCTGCGCGAATGGTCCCTGCTCTCCGCATTGCATGGCGCGGATGTGAAGGCGCCGGGTCAATTCGGTGAAGGCCGAAGGGGGATCGTCCACTGCAATACCGAACAGGACCGGCGCGACATCGTCTATGGCCAGGTTGACCCGATGCTCCGCGCCCGAGGCTGGCCAGTTGGCAAACACCTCCCCCCACCCGAAGGCCCCGTCGGCGTCCTCCACCCGAAGGAAGACGGCGGGACGATCGCGCATCACGCCGAACGAGGTTTCGACGGGATGTGCCACGGGGCTGCGGAAGGACCACGCCTGCAGACGGGTAACTTGGATCATGCCCGATCAGTACGCCGCGGTGGAGGGCACTTCAACGGGCGCTTCGTCGCGAAGCTCGCTCAGGACATTCCGGGCGCGTGTCATCATCAGCACCATGTCCGACGCGATCGCCACGAAGCTGTAGCCGTAGTCCATAAATCGCCGAACCATCTCGGGCGTCGGGCCGACGATCCCGATTGGCAGGTCCAGCTTTGCCGCCTGCGCCGCAGCATCCGCCAGAGCAGCCTGAACGTCATCATGGCCAATCTGCCCGATCAGGCCCATCGATGCCGCCAGATCGCCCGGGCCTACGAACACGCCGTCGATGCCCGGGACTGCCGCAATCTCGGCCATGCGCGAGATCGCCTCGGGCGTTTCCAGCTGCACGATCACGCAGGTCTCGTCATTGGCCCGCGCAAGGTAGTCGCCCGCCGCACCATAGCCCGAGGCACGGTGAACGGCCGCGACGCCGCGTTGGCCCACGGGGGCATACTTGGCGGCCGCAACTGCGGCCCGGGCCTCTTCAACCGTCTCGACAAAGGGGATCAGGATCGAGCGCGCGCCGGCATCCAGAACCCGCTTGATCGTAACGCGGTCGTTCCACGGGACGCGGACCAGCGGGCTGGCTCCGGTTGCCTCGACCGCACGCATGATCTCGACCGTGAGGCCCAGATCCAGCGGAACATGCTCCATGTCCACGACCAGGAAATCGAAGCCGCAGCGGCCCATGGCCTCGGCGGTGGCGGTGGCGCCGGTCATCAGCCAGCTGCCCATCGGTACATCGGCGCGTGCGGCGATACGTTTCTTCAGCGTGTTCGTGATATCCATGTCCGGGCCTTTCAATAGATCGGGGGTTCGGGCACCGGGTCGGTACCTTCGAGGAAATCGAAATCGCAGCCCTGAGGTGCCTGCGTTACGTGACCCTGGTAAAGCGCCGCGAACGAGCGCGTGTAGGGCGACACCGGCGCGGTCCACGCGGCGCGGCGATTGACCAGTTCTGCCTCGGGCAGATCCACATTCAGCGTGCCTGCCGCCACATCCAGCTCCACGATGTCGCCGGTGCGCAGCAGTGCCAGCGGCCCGCCGACGGCCGACTCCGGGGCGACGTGCAGCACGCAGGTGCCAGCGTGAGTACCGCTCATCCTACCGTCAGAGATACGCACCATGTCGGTCACGCCCTGCTTCAGCAGCTTGCGCGGGATCGGCAGGTTGCCCCATTCCGGCATGCCCGGCGCGCCGATCGGTCCCGCCCCGCGCAGGACCAGCACGGTATCGGG
>JBFHFG010000380.1:0-4035 GCA_041583815.1 Halovulum sp. | reverse complement strand
GCGAAGGGATCTGCGGGTCCTGCGCGATGAACATCGACGGGATCAACACCATCGCCTGCACCTATGGCATCGACGAGGTGAAGGGCGACGTGAAGATCTATCCGTTGCCGCACATGCCGGTGATCAAGGACTTGGTGCCGGACCTGACCCATTTCTACGCGCAGCACGCCAGCATAATGCCGTGGCTGGAAACCAAGTCGAACACGCCGGAAAAGGAATGGCGGCAGTCGATCGAGGATCGCCGCAAGCTGGACGGCCTGTATGAGTGCATCATGTGCGCCTCGTGCTCGACCTCGTGCCCCAGCTACTGGTGGAACGGCGACCGTTACCTTGGCCCGGCCGCGCTGCTGCACGCACACCGCTGGATCGTGGATAGCCGGGACGAAGCCACCGGCGAGCGGCTGGATCAGCTGGAAGACCCGTTCAAGCTGTATCGCTGCCACACCATCATGAACTGCACCAAAACCTGCCCCAAGGGTCTGAACCCGGCCAAGTCCATCGCGGACATCAAGAAGAAGATGGTGGAGCGTCGGGTCTGATCGGCGCCCGCGCACGGGCGGGCGCACATGCTTGACTATCGCGGGTTCTGCTACCTGGACGTCGAAAAGACCGGCTCGACCTTCGTTCGGGCGTATCTGATGCGGCACGTGCAGGGTGTGCCGCTTTGTGACGTCGAGCATCGTCCGCCCCGGTATGCGCATCGCTGGCGGAAGTTCTATTTCGCCTCGGCGCGCGATCCGTTCGACCAGTACCTGTCGCTTTATACCTTCGGGTGCGAGGGGCGGGGCGTCTTTCGCAATCATCTGGACAGGATCGGTGCGCCGATCGTCGAGAGCTACGACGGGACGCAATCCGGGTTCGAGCGCTGGCTGGACGGGGTATGCGGCCCGGACCGGGCCGGGCTGATCCCGCCGTCTATGGAAACCCACTACTCGCCCTACCTGGGAATCATGGGTCTGCGGTTCTTGCGGTTGACTCTGCCGCGCGCCCGCACGCGGTTGGCCCGGTTTCGGAACGCGCGGGCAATCGCGGCGGCCTATCGGCGGGGCGGCTTGCCGCGCGTGGTGATCCGTCAGGAAACCCTGAACGCGGACCTTGCAAAACTGGTCGACGGCCCGTTGCGAAAGTACCTGAAAGATCCGGAGGCGGCGCTGACCGAGCTTGAAGGGGCCGAGCGCCTGAACACCTCTGACAGGTCAGCCGCGATAGGCTGGGATCGGGTCTCGCCCGAATTGCGCGGCCGGGTGGCCGCGCTGGAATGGTTTCACCGCGACGTGCTGGGCTATTCGGCGCCCTGAGGGGCGACCATCTCGTAGCCGAAGTTCTCAAAATCCTCGGCGTAGACTTCGTTGACGAAGGCGACGTGTTTGGGATTGCGGCGCAGTTCTTCGGCCTCGATACGTTTCTTCTGGCCGCGGTTCAGATCGTGCGGAAGGTCGCCGACCTCGACACCCAGTCCGGGCAGGATGCGGCGGATGTCGTCCTCGTAGTTCTCGAACCGGACGAGGTGCAGTTGCTTGGGCTTGATGCCTTTAACGAAACTGGACTGCGTGCCCAGCCCGATCTCGTGTGAGTAGCCGGGCATGAAGTCGCGCACGAAATCGTGGAAATCTTCCAGCGTGCGCTTGGGCTTCACCTTGCCGAACAGGAAGCTGGTGCCGCGCACACCGCCGCGGTTCTGCGCGAAGAATTCCTTATAGACCGAATGGGTCCAGGTATATGGATCGCGAACCACCGCCAGAAACCGCCACTGGTCGACCTGATCGCGCAGCCGGGGCGGGAAACCGCCCACGCTCGAATTGAACTTGGAATGCTGCACGCCGCGAAAGTGCCAGGTGCCCTGGAACCCTTCGCCTGCGTCCCGCGTCTGTTCCTCGCGAAATGCGGGGTCCGTGTGCGGCCCCAGGATGTGGGTCAGAGAGGTTCCGCCCGTCTTGTAGATGTGAATGAACGCGAGCTTCAGCTCGGTCATGATCATCATGGTGGTGAATCCCTGTCTTCCCGCAAATTCATGTGTCGGCCGGATGCGGTCTGCAACATGCCTGTATAGCGGTTTCCCGAAAGTTTCACCCGAATGCAAGTGCCTCTGCGCCCAAACCTGCCGAATCGCCGGTGCTTGCCAGTTTCGCGATATCCAGAATGATCCGGTTCAGGTCGAAATCCTTCGGCGTGTAGATACGGCTGATGCCCAGTTCCGACAGTCGGGGAATGTCGGCTTCAGGAATGATCCCGCCAAGGATCACCGGAACGTCGTGGCGTCCGGCGTCGGCCAGCCGCTGCAGGACCTCTTCGACCAGCGGCAGGTGCGATCCCGAAAGGACCGACAGGCCCAGCACGTGGACGTCGTTTGCCAAGGCGGCCTCGACGATTGCTTCGGGGGTCAGGCGAATGCCCTCGTAGAAGACCTTCATGCCACAATCCCGCGCGCGGACGGCGATCTGTTCGGCGCCGTTGGAATGGCCGTCCAGCCCCGGCTTGCCGATGAGCAGCCGGATCTGTCCACCCAACGGGCGCCCGGCGGCGGCGACGGCGGCGCGGGTTTCATCCAGCCCTTCGGTTGCGTTCGACGGTGCCGATCCGACACCGGTGGGCGCGCGATATTCGCCGAAGGCCGCGCGCATGGCCGCGCCCCATTCCCCCGTGGTCGCGCCGGCCTTCGCCGCGGCGATCGATGGGGGCAGGATGTTCTCGCCCGACTTCGCGGCGGCAGTCAGGGTCTGCAGCGCTTGCTGCACTGCGCCGTCATCCCTTGCCTCGCGCCAGGCGTTCAGCGATGCGATCTGCGCCGACTCGACGGCGGGATCGACGACAAGGATACCGTCGCCATCGGCTGTCAGCGGGCCGGCTTCGCCATCTTCGAAGCGGTTCACGCCGACGACCGTGGTCTCTCTGCGTTCGATGCGAGCAAGCCGGGCCGCGTTCGCAGCGACAAGCTGTGTTTTCATGTGCCCGATGGCTGCGACGGCACCGCCCATCTCTTCGATTGTGCGAAGCTCCTCGCGGGCGGCCTGTTTCAGGTCCTCGACCTTTTGTGCGACCACCGGGTTGCCGTCGAACAGGTCGCCGTATTCCAGAAGGTCGGTTTCATAGGCCAGGATCTGCTGCATGCGCAGGGACCATTGCTGGTCCCAGGGACGCGGCAGGCCGAGAGCCTCGTTCCAGGCGGGCAGCTGTACGGCGCGGGCGCGCGCGTTCTTCGACAGGGTGACGGCCAGCATCTCGATCAGGATGCGCGGAACGTTGTTTTCGGGTTGCTGTTCGGTCAGGCCAAGACTGTTCACTTGCACGCCATAGCGGAACCGCCGGTACTTCGGGTCCTCGACGCCATAGCGCTGCTGGCAGATTTCGTCCCACAGGTCGGTAAAGGCGCGCATCTTGCACATTTCGGTGACGAAGCGGATGCCTGCGTTCACGAAAAAGCTGATCCGCCCCACCATTTCCGGAAACTGCGCGGCGGGCACCTTGGCGCGCAGGTCGTCGAGCACCGCGCAGGCGGTCGCCAGCGCAAAGGCCAGCTCCTGCTCGGGTGTCGCGCCGGCTTCCTGCAGGTGATAGGAACACACGTTCATCGGGTTCCATTTCGGCAGGTGCTCGCGGGTCCAGGCCGCGACATCGGTGATCATGCGCAGGCTGGGTTTCGGCGGGCAGATATAGGTGCCGCGTGACAGGTATTCCTTGATGAGGTCGTTCTGCACCGTGCCCTGAAGGGCGACGATATGGGCGCCCTGTTCCTCGGCCACGGCAACGTAGAGCGCGAGCAACCACGGCGCGGTCGCATTGATTGTCATCGAGGTGTTCATCTGTTCCAGCGGGATCTGGTCGAAGAGCGCCCGCATGTCACCCAGATGAGCCACCGGCACACCGACCTTGCCAACCTCGCCTCGCGCCAGTTGGTGGTCGCTGTCATAGCCGGTCTGGGTTGGCAGGTCGAAAGCGACCGAGAGGCCGGTCTGTCCCTTGGCGAGGTTGGTCCTGTAGAGCTCGTTCGACTTTTTTGCGGTCGAGTGGCCGGCATAGGTACGGAACAGCCAGGGG
>JBFHFG010000379.1:0-4035 GCA_041583815.1 Halovulum sp. | reverse complement strand
GGCCGCGACCAGCAGCATGACCACAGCCGTCTGGTTCACCCCGTCAAGCAGCGCATGGTAGAGCCTTCCGAAATCCAGTTCGCGGTAGACGAACAACCCGATCACGAGCGCGGCCAGCACCGCCAGCCCCGCCCCTTCGGTCGCGGTGACGATGCCACCGAATATACCGCCCAGGATGATCACCGGCAGGATCAGGGCCCAGGCCGCATCTTTCGTCGCTGCCCACAGGCGGCACAGGCTAAACCCCTCTTCGCGCGGCAGGTCGTAGCGGACGGCAAAATAGTAGGACAACACCATCATCAGCAGCCCGCCGATCAGGCCCGGCACGATACCCGCGACGAACAGACGAACGATCGACGTGTCGGACAGCGCGCCATAAAGGATCATCGGGATCGACGGCGGAATGATGATCGCCAGCGACGCCGACGACGAGGTCAATGCCGCCGCGAAGCGCGGGGTATAGCCCTTCTTCTTCATTGCCGGGATCAGCACCGAGCCGGTGGCCGCCACGTCGGCGACCGCCGACCCCGAGATCTCGGCGAAGAACAGCGAGACACCGACGTTGACCATAGCCAACCCGCCGCGGACAAACCCGATCAGCGCCGAGACAAAGGCGATCAACCTCGTCGAGATGCCGCCGGTGTTCATCAGCGCCCCTGCAAGAATGAACAGCGGGATCGCGATCAGCGGAAAGCTGGTCGCCCCGTCGTAGAGCGACAGCGCCGCGTTCAGAAAGCCCAGGTGCCCGTTCAGCAGCCAGACGCCGACGAGCGCGCTGGCCAGGATCGAGACCGCGATCGGTACGCCGATTGCGATCATCAGGAACATGCCCAGAAGGATAAGTGCCTCGGTCATCGGGACGTCTCCGCTTTCGCGCGCGCCAGTTCGGATTCCGCCCGGGCGATTTCATGTTGAATCTCGGCCGCTTCGGGGTCGAGCCCTGCCCGTGCCTCGGCCAGCCGGGCCGGTAAGGTCAGCACGCGGCCGACGATCAGAAGCGCCGCGCTGACGGGAAGGATCGACTGCACGAAACTGCGCGGCACGAAGCGTAGTGTGGTCATCGTCTCGTTCCCGAAGATATCCAGGATCGCCCACCCCGCCCATGCGGTTACGGCGAAGGTCGCGACAAAGATCGCGTCCACCAGCCAGAAACACACCATTCGCGCGGTCATCGGCATGCCGAACAACAGGCCGTTGAACCCCAGGTGAGCATTGCGCAGGCCGGCCAGCGCGGCCCCGGTGAACGTGATCCAGGCCAGCAGCACGGCGGCGACCTCGTCATACCAGATCAGCGAATTGCCGGAATAGCGGAACGCGACGCCAAGAAGGACGATGCAAGCCAGTACGACGATCATCAGGATCGTCACAACCTGAAGTGCGGCATCGAGCAGGCGCGAAAGTCGGGCCATCATGTGTAGGTGCAATCCCTGCGAAATTGATAGGGGCGCGGAAGGTCCGCGCCCCGCCACGATGTCAGGAGCCGTCGGCAAGCGACAGGACCTGATCGATCATCGCCTGGCCGTTCTCGACCTCGCTTGCGAATTTCTCATAGAGCGGCGCCGAAGCTTCGACAAAGGCGGCGCGGTCGGTCTCGTTCACCTTCATGCCGCCGGCCTTCAGCTTCTCGAGCAGTTCGCCATCCTGCGCCGCGCCCTGGTCCCGGGCCCAAAGCGCCACTTCCTGCGCGGTTTCGGTCAGTACCTTCTGGATCTCCGGATCCAGCTTTTCGAAGGCCGCAACGCCAACCGTGGGATAGGCAGGCGAATAGATGTGCCCGGACATCGACAGGTATTCCTGAACCTCGTCCAACTTGCCGCCGACGATATTGGTCAGCGGGTTCTCCTGCCCGTCGATGACCCCGGTCTGCAACGCGACGAACACCTCGGAAAACGCCATTGGCGTGGGGTTCGCCCCATACTCCTTGAACATCGCCACCCGCCAGGACGAATTCGGCGTGCGGATCTTCAACCCGTCCAGGTCGGCGGGCGTGACCACGGGGCGCTTGCTGTTCGTGATCTGGCGAAAGCCGTTCTCCCACACCGCCAGCGGACGATAGCCCTGCGCCTCGGCGGCGGGGACCAGGACATCCTTGAACAGGGTCTCGTCGATCCGGGCCAGATGATCGCGATTGGCGACAAGGAACGGCAGGTCGAAGATCGCGAACTCGGGCGCGATCTCGGGCATGATCGAAGAGGGCAGCGTCAGGTGCATCGTACCCAGCTTGATCTTTTGCAGCATGTCCTTGTCCTTGCCCAGCTGAGAGCTGTCAAAGACCTTGACCACCGCCGTATCGCCCAGCTTCTCGTTGGCCCGGCGAGCGAACTCGCTGGCCGTCTGTTCCTGCAAGGAATTGGTGGCAGCGCTGATGCCGAAGATAATTTCCTCTTGCGCGGTAGCGGTGCCGCCGATCAGTGCCAGAGCGGCCGCGCCGAAGATCGCATGTCCAAGTTTCAAGTTCAGGTCCTCCCTTGGTGTGTGACGCCTCTTGCGCCTTTCGTGGTTGCGTTGGTCTATTGCGCGACGGCCAGCGCCACGTCCGCGGTATCGAACAGCGCCGGCAGGTCGTCCGGTGCGACCGCATCGCCGCGCCCTTCGTTCAGCGCGGCCAATCGACGACCCAGCGCCACGGCGTTGAAGGTCGCCCCGGTGTCCGCCACGCCCTTGCCCGCGATGTCATAGGCCGTGCCATGCGCCGGCGTGACGATCGGGAACGGATACCCCGCGATCAGCGTCACGCCGCGATCGAAGCCCAGCAGCTTCATCGCGATCTGCCCCTGGTCATGATACATCGTCATAACCGCGTCGAACTCGCCCTTCACGGCACGCACGAATACCGTGTCCGACGGGATCGGCCCCGTCACCGCCATCTGCTGCGCCTGCGCGCGCTGGACAGCCGGAAGCAGGATATCCTCGTCCTCGGTACCGAAGTTGCGTCCGTCCCCGGCATGGGGGTTCAGCGCCGCGACGCCGATGCGCGGCCGCTCATACCCGGCCCCCTTCATCGTCTCGACCGTCAGCCGAAGCGCATCGAAGATCCGATCCGTGCTCAACGCGTCCGCCACATCCCGCAGCGGAATATGAGAAGTGACGCGCGCGTTCCAGACCTCGTCCAGCACGTTGAATTCGCGGCCGCTGCGGGTGGCGCCGATGGTCTGGTTGATGAACCCGATCTCGTCCACGTAGTCGGCTTTCGCCAACCGCATTCCGTGCTTGTTGAACGGGGTAAAGAACACGGCATCCGCAGCACCGGACTGCGCCAGCCGCAAGGCAGCGGCGAAGTTCTGAAGCGCCGCGCGCCCGGTCACGGCGCTGGACTGACCCAGGGCGATCGTCTGCGGGTCGCAATTCCGCATGTCCACCAAGAACGTTCCCTCGGGCAGCCCCTTGGCCAAGTCCTGGGGTGCGTATGTGGGCAGATCCAAATCCACCCCGGCCTGCCGGGCGCCCAGCGCCAGCACACGGGCATCGCCGATCACGACCATGTCGCCGCGATTGACCTGCGGATCGGCAAGCACGCGGGCGCTGAGTTCCGGGCTAATTCCGCCTGCATCCCCAAGAGCAAATGCGATACGTCGTGACTGAATCATGTATTTCCTCATCATGTATACAAAATACGTTGAACGAACTCGCAGCGGAAGACAAGAGGTTCTATAGTGGCGAAAACGATGCGAGGCGGAGACAGCATGGAAGATCTGGGCATGGCGGCCGCGGGGCCAGTCGCCATCAGGAAGCAGACCCTGCACGATCAGGTTGCAAACCGGATTCGCGACATGATCATCGAAGGGCACCTGGAACCCGGAAGTCGCATCGACGAGACCGGACTGATCGAGCAGCTCGAGGTGTCGCGCACACCCTTCCGCGAGGCGCTGCGCACCCTTGCAGCCGAGGGGCTTGTCATCATCCGCCCCTCGCGCGGCGCGGTCGTGCGGAAACTGACACGGCAGGACGTGTTCTCGATGCTCGAAGTGCTGGCCCACCTCGAGAAACTGGCAGGCCAGCTTGCCTGCGAGCGCGCGACCCCCGAGCAGGTCGCCG
>JBFHFG010000378.1:0-4040 GCA_041583815.1 Halovulum sp. | reverse complement strand
CCGGACGGGATCGGCAACCGCCACAACAACCTCGGGCACTATTTCTGCGAGCATCCGCATTTCACCGTCGCCGACGCGTTGCTGGGCCGGGGGATCGACGACCTGGAGTTCTATCGCCCCCGGCCGCAGTTCGCCGAGGCGGCACAGACGCTCAACTTCGGCCTGCGGCTGGAGCCGTCGCATTTCAACCCGCCTGGCGCGCCCGAGCGCGAGGCCATCGCGGATTGCGACGCCGCGCTGCCCGCCAGCCTGATCGCGGCGATCCCAGAAGGATCGCGGCTGCACAAGGGCCTGCTGAAACGCGCGCGGGCCAATGGCTGCCCGACGGCGACGGTGCGGATCGCGCAGGAACAGGTGTTGAACCCTGACAGCCGGATCAGCCTGACCGATACGCGCGACGCGATGGGCCTTTTCCGCACCGACCTGAACTGGACGCTGACGGACCAGGACCGGCAGTCCATGCGCACCGCCGCGATGGCCTTCGCCCTGCACATGGCCGAGCAAGACCGGGGCCGCCTGCGCCTGCGGGACTGGCTGCTGAGCGATGACGCCCCGTGGCCGGACCTGGATGCGGACGAGGTCGGCGGCAAGCACCACATGTGCACGACCCGCATGGCCGAAGATCCGCGCTACGGCGTGGTCGATGCCGACTGCCGGGTGCATGGAACCCGAAACCTGTTCATCGGCGGCTCCAGCGTGTTCGCGACCGGCGGCCATTCCAATCCGACCTACACGATCGTGCAGCTTTCCCTGCGGCTGGCCGACCACCTGGCCGCCCGGCGCGGCTGAGTGAAAAACCGGGCGACAGGCCCGAATGCATGCGCTACGCAGTCTTGCGGCACGGCCGACCAAAAAGACTGACGGAGGATTCCCATGACGACCCGCCCCTTTTCCGGCATCTGGCCGGTGGCACCCACGCCTTTCCATGACGACGGCACCGTTGACCTAGACGGCATGCGCCGCGTGATCGACTGCATGGTGGACCAGGGTGTCGACGGGATCTGTATCCTTGCCAATTTTTCGGAACAGTTCCTGCTGTCGGACGAGGAGCGCGCGCAGCTGACCCGCGTCAGCCTGGAACAGGCAGCGGGCCGGGTGCCGGTCATTGTCACCATCAGCCATTTTGCCACCCAGGTGGTCGAGGATCGCGCACGCGAAGCTGCGGCGCAGGGCGCGGCCATGGTCATGATGATGCCGCCCTATCACGGTGCGATCCTGCGCGCGGACGAGCAGGGCATCTTCGAGCATTTCGAGCGGGCCGGGCGCGCCGGTGGCATCCCGATCATGATCCAGGACGCGCCGATGTCCGGCACGACCCTGTCGATTCCCTTCCTCGTCCGCATGGCGCGCGAGATCGAGCAGGTGAAACTGTTCAAGATCGAGACGCCGCAGACCGCCGCCAAGTTGCGCGCGCTGATCGAGGCAGGGGGCGATGCCATCGAAGGCCCGTTCGACGGCGAAGAGGCGATCACCCTGATCGCTGACATGGATGCGGGCGCGACCGGCACCATGACCTCGGCCACGCTGCCGGACCTGATCAAGCCCGCCGTCACCGCGCACCTGTCCGGCGACCGCGAGACCGCCAAGGCGATCTACCGCGACCTGCTTCCGCTCATCAACTACGAGAACCGCCAGTGCGGCTGGCGGTCGTGCAAGGTGGTAATGAAAGAGGGCGGCGTGATCGGCTCGGACGCCGTGCGCCACCCGACGCGCCCCATGCACCCCGCGCAACGCGAGGAACTGCTGGAACTGGCGCGCGAGGTAAACCCGCTGGCGCTGAGCTGGGGCAAGTAAACCGGCGCGGTCCGGTCAGTCCTTCTGGGCGACCGGGCCGCCAGCCTCTTTCCAGCCCTTGAAGCCGTCCTCGATATGGGCGACGCCCTGCAGTCCCATGTCCTTAGCCGCTTTCGCCGACAGGGCAGAGCGCCAACCCGACGCGCAGTAGAACACGAACCGCCCCCCCGCCTGGAACTGCGGCTTTGCATAGGGGCTGTCGGGATCAATCCAGAACTCCAGCATTCCGCGCGGGCAGTGGAACGCGCCGGGGATCATCCCGTCGCGCTGCAATTCGCGCACGTCGCGCAGGTCCACAAAGGTCACGTTCTCGGCCCCATGCAGCGCCCTGGCCTCGGCGGCGGGCATGTGATCGACCTCCAGGTTCGCCTCGGCAACCATGTCCTTGACGGATTTCATCTCAGATCCTTTCGATGGCAATCGCGGTGCCTTCACCGCCGCCGATGCAGATCGCGGCAAGCCCGCGTTCCTTGTCCTGTTCCTTCAGCGCCGCCAGCAGCGTCACGAGGATGCGGGCGCCGGACGCGCCGATGGGGTGGCCCAGCGCGCAGGCGCCGCCGCGAACATTCAAACGCTCGCGCGGCACCCCAAGTTCCCGCATGAAGGCCATCGGGACAACCGCAAACGCCTCGTTGACCTCCCACAGGTCCACGTCTCCGGTCTGCCAGCCCAGTCGCTCCATCAGCTTGCGCGCCGCCGGGACGGGGGCGGTGGTGAACCAGCCCGGTGCCTGCGCATGGCTGGCATGGCCCAGCACGCGCGCCAGAGGGCGCAGCCCGTGCGCTTTCGCCACGCTCTTGCGGCACAGCACCAGCGCTGCCGCGCCGTCCGAGATTGAACTGGCATTGGCCGCCGTCACGGTGCCGCCCTCGCGGAAGGCGGGTCTCAAGGTGGGGATCTTTTCCGGGCGGGCGTTGGCGGGCTGTTCGTCCGTGGCCACCACCGCCTCGGCCTTGCGGGTCTTCACGGTGATCGGCGCGATCTCGTCGCTTGGGTCTGCGTCCAGCGCCGCCCGTAGCGAGCCGAGGGCGTAGTCGTCCTGAGCCTCGCGGCTGAACTGGTACTTCTCGGCGCAATCCTCGGCGAAGGTGCCCATCAGGCGGCCCTTGTCATAGGCATCCTCCAGCCCGTCGAGGAACATGTGATCGACCGCCGCGCCATGGCCCATCCGCGCGCCGCCACGCATCTGCGGCAGCAGGTAGGGGGCGTTCGACATGCTCTCCATCCCGCCCGCGACGATCACGTTGCCATTTCCTAGCGCAAGCTGGTCGTGGGCCATCATCACCGTCTTCATGCCCGAACCGCACATCTTGTTGACGGTCGTGGCGGGTACGTCCTCGCCCAGGCCGCCGGCGAAACCGGCCTGCCGGGCCGGGGCCTGGCCCTGACCGGCGGGCAGCACGCAGCCCATCAGCAACTCGTCCACCGCGGCGGGATCGACGCCCGCGCGTGTCACGGCGGCGTCGATGGCGTGGCCGCCCAGTTCAGCCGCGCTCAGCGGTGACAAGGCGCCCTGGAAGCCGCCAATGGCGGTGCGCGCGGCGCCAGCGATCACGACGGGATCGGTCATCTTGGGTCCTCCGCTTCGACTTTTGCTTCGTGCTACCACGGGCGTCAGAGTCGGAACAGCCGTCAGAGTGGGCAGGATCAGCTTGCGGGAAGGGTCAGGTCGGCCCAGACCGGCAGGTGATCCGAGGCGATCCGCGCCAGCCGCCCCTCGTCCACGCCGGCGTCGGCAAGGCCGATGCCCGCACTGGTCACGATCTTGTCCAGCGCTGCCAGCGGCCGGGCGGCGTGATAGCTGAGCCCGGGGCTGACCACGGTGTGATCCCGCGCCAGCGCGTCCAGCCCCCGGTTCGGGGACCATTCATTGAAATCGCCCAGCCAGATCAGGGGACGTGCCGGGCGCGCGGCGGTCGCGGCCAGGGCGGCGGCCAGCTGCGCCTGCCGGTCGCGGCGCCGCAGGCCAAGGTGCAGGGCGACCACGGTAAACGGCACCGGGCCGTCGACGTCGACCAGCACCGCCCCGCGCGGCTCCAGCCCCGGCAGGTCCAGTCGTTCCACCGCCGTCGCCTTCAGCCCCTTGCGCAGCAGCACCGCGTTGCCGTGAAAGCCAAGGCTGACATCGTTCGTGGCGACAGGGGCAGGGACCAGATCGCTGCCCGCGGCAATGATATCCGCCGTCAGCGCGGCGCGGCGGGGACCCAGCCTGCGGTCGGCCTCCTGCACGGCGACGACGTCGGCCT
>JBFHFG010000377.1:0-4042 GCA_041583815.1 Halovulum sp. | reverse complement strand
GACTGGCGATCGCCCGCGCGCTGGCGGTCGAGCCGGAGCTGATCGTCTGTGACGAACCCGTGGCATCGCTGGACGTGTCGGTGCAGGCACACATCATCAACCTGCTTCAGGACATCCGCGAGACCAAGAAGCTGGCGCTGATCTTTATCTCGCATGACCTTGCGGTGGTGAAGAACGTCTCGGATCGGGTCGCCGTTCTCTACATGGGGCGGATCGTCGAGATCGGTGCCGCCGACGCTATCTACGCCCGGCCGGCCCACCCCTATACGCGGACACTGCTCGAGGCGGTTCCGGTCATCGATATCGACAACAAGACCGTACCCGAGGGGCCGCGCATTGCCGTCCCTTCACGGATCCGGCCTTCGACCGGCTGCGCGTTCAAATCCCGCTGCCCCCGCGCCACGCAGAAATGCGCCGAGGTGGCACCGGTACTTTCCGAAACACCCGGGGGACAGATGGCGGCGTGCCACTTCCCCCATGACGAACCTGCCCCCGGCCGCGCTGCAGAACAGCATGCCGGCCAGGACCACAACGAAAGGGCGATGCCATGAGCGATTTCGATACAGTAATTCGCGGGACCCTGGTCAGCGATGACGGTGTGACCGCGAACGGCTTTATCGCCATCCGCGACGGCCTGATCCGGAAGCTGGGAACAGGTGCCGCCCCCGCTGCGCGCGAAGTGCATGATTTCGGGGATGCGCTGGTTCTGCCCGGCGCCATCGACAGCCAGGTGCATTCCAGGTCCCAAGCCGACCAGGAGGATTTCATATGGTCCACCCGCAGCGCCGCCGCAGGTGGCGTGACGACCATCGTGGACATGCCCTATGACGCCGGAACGCTGATCTCGACCGCCGGGATGATCACCGAAAAAGCCGCCAGCGCGGGTGAGCAGGCGCGCGTGGACTTCGCGCTCTACGGAACCATCCGTCCGTCGGATGGCGCACGGCATATCGCCGAAATGGCCGATGCGGGCGCCGCCGGGTTCAAGTTCTCGACATTCGACACCGACCCGAACCGCTTTCCCCGGATCCCGACGCCGCTACTGTATGCCGCCTTTTCCGAGGTCGCGAAAACCGGCCTGATCGCAGGCGTCCACAACGAGAACGACGAATGCGTCAAGGCGTGGATGACTGCCGTCAAGGATGCGGGCCGGACCGATTTCGCGGCTCATGGTGCATCCCGTCCGCCAATCAGCGAGACTCTGGCCATCGCCGAGGTCTATGAACTGGCCGAGGCAACCGGATGCCCTGCACACATCGTGCATTGCTCGGTCGCGCGGGGCTATGAATTGGCGCGCAATTACCGTGCCGATGGCGTCGATGCGACCATAGAAACCTGCATCCATTACCTGGTGCTGAGCGAGGAAGACGATGTCTCGCGGCTAATGGGGCGTGCGAAATGCAACCCGCCGATCCGGTCCGGGCGCGAACGCGAGGCGATCTGGAAACATCTAGCGGCAGGCCGCGTAACGGTTGTCTCGACCGACCATGTCGCGTGGAGCCTGTCGGCAAAGTCTTCGGACAACATGCTGGAGAACTCCTCGGGCATGCCGGGGCTGGAGGTGATGTCCGCGCTTCTGCTCGACGGATTGACAGAGCGCAACCTGCCACTGGAACACGCCGCGCGGCTGCTTTCGCGCAACCCGGCGCGTCTGTTCCGGGTCGCGGATCGCAAGGGCGGTCTGAAGCCCGGTCTGGAGGCGGACATCGCCGTGTTCGCCGAACGGCCGCGGATCTACGACGCGTCGGCCAGCGGGCACAATGTTGTCGGTTGGAGCCCCTACGAAGGGCGCCGGATCCGCCATTGCCCCATTGCGACGTTCCAGCGCGGCAAAACGGTCTTTGATGGGACCGAGGTCGTGGCACAGCCGGGCGCCGGCCAGTTCGTCAAGCCGCACCGGGCCGTCGCCCCCGACGCCAGGGCCGCGGCATGACCACGGGGACGAAACCCAACCTTCCGCGCGTTGATATCGCGCGGCTTCAGGCGGATTTCGACGCCTTGGCAGCGATCACGGAACCAGACAGGCCGTGGACCCGACGGTCCTTCACGCCGATGTTCCAGAAGGGGCGGGAGTGTCTTGCCACCTGGTTCGAGCAAACCGGCCTCGACGTCGAAATCGACCCCGCCGGGAACCTGATCGGCAGATGGCCGGGCGCGGACGTTCCGGGTGCGGTGCTGATGACCGGTTCTCATAGCGACACGGTGCCAAGTGGTGGGCGGTTCGACGGGATCGCGGGTGTGCTGTGCGGGCTTGCGGCGATCCGGTCGTTGAAACAGGCAGGCTATCAGCCGCGCCATACCATAGAGCTGGTCGATTTCCTTGCCGAGGAACCCAGCGACTGGGGGCTGTCCTGCGTGGGCAGCCGGGGCATGGTCGGTGCCATCGGTTCCGACGAGTTGGCGCTCATCGGGCCGGAAGGCGAGGGTCTCGACGCTGCGATCACGCGGATCGGTGGCGACGCCAGGGCGCTGGGGCAACCGCTGCGCGACGATGTTGCGGCGTTCGTCGAAATCCATATCGAGCAGGGCCCGGTTCTGGAACGGCAATCGGTTCCCATCGGTATCGTCTCGGGGATCGCCGGGATCGGTCGGGTGCGCGTGCGTATCGAGGGCGCCGCCGCCCACGCCGGTACGGCACCGATGACAATGCGGCAGGATGCCGGGCTGGCCATGGCGCGGTTCGCCCTAGGCTTGCGCGATACCGCGCGGCAGGTCGAGGGCCAGGGACATTTCACCGCCACTGTCGGCGTATGGAAGGTCGAGCCGGGCGGCGCCAATGTCGTTCCGGGCGCGGCCGAAGCGATCGTCGATATTCGCGCCGAAGAAGATGCCGCGATGGACAAGTACCTGAACCAACTGACGGGCCTGGCCAATGACGCGGCGGCAGCCGAAGGCTGCGTCGTCAGCAGCTTTCAATTGCTCAGCCGCACACACGCAGTGAAGTGCGACCCGGACCTGCGCCGCACGATTGCCGAAACCGCGCACGACCTGGGTCTGGAGACGCTGCCGCTTGCCTCGGGCGCTGGTCATGACGCGGCCTTCATGGCGCGGATCGCCCCCGCTGCGATGATCTTTGTCCCGTCACGTGACGGCAAAAGCCACTGCCCCGAAGAGTGGACCGACATGGCCGATATCGCGAAGGCGGCCGATGTACTTACCGAAACCCTTGTGCGGCTTGATCGCCAGCCACCCGCAATGGCGGCGCGCTGACGATACCTGGCCGACGCCCCCCAGCCACCCATTCACCGAAGGACCTGCCATGACCACCGTAGTTTTTGATGGCGACAGCCTGACGATCGAAGACGTCGTCAATATCGCGCGCAACGGCGCGCAAGTGGAAATCGCCCAGACCTCCCGCGACGAGATCGTCCGCAAGCGCGCATACATCGAAGAGAACTGGCTGACCGAGAACGCGCCGGCGACCTACGGCTTCAACACCGGTGTCGGGAAGCTGAAGGACTATCCCATCAGCCAGGTCGACAACGAGACCTTCCAGCGCAATATCGTGCTGTCGCATTGTTCCGCCGTGGGCGAGCCCGCCTCCGAGGAAATCGTGCGCGCAATGATGGCCGTCCGCATCAATGCGTTCTGCCTTGGCGTGTCCGGCCTGCGGATGGAGGTCGTCGATCGCCTGGTGGCGATGCTGAACAAGGGCGTGCATCCGATCGTTCCCATCCAGGGCTCGGTCGGCGCGTCGGGTGATCTTGCCCCGCTGGCCCACATGGTTTCGGTGCTGATCGGCTATGAGAAGGCCGAGGCGATCTATCAGGGGCAGCGGATGTCCGCGCCCGAAGCGCTTGAAAAGGCAGGGATCAGCCCGGTCACGTTCGACCTCAAGGCCAAGGATTGCCTGGCGCTGATCAATGGGAACAGCCTGTGCGCAGGGATGGCGGCGCTGACCCTGTGGGATGCCGAACGGATGATGAAAGTGGCGGACGTGGTCGCCGCCCTGAGTCTTGAAGCCGTGCGGGGCGAACAGGCTGCATTTGATCCGCGGATCCATGAGGTACGCAAACAGCCCGGCCAGATCGCCGCGGCCGAG
>JBFHFG010000376.1:0-4042 GCA_041583815.1 Halovulum sp. | reverse complement strand
TGCGATCACCCCGCCACGGTCGATATCGCCGACCAAAATGACCGGGGTGCCGGTGGCGCGGGCAAAGCCCATGTTGGCAATGTCGCCCTTACGCAGATTGACCTCGGCCGGGCTGCCGGCGCCCTCGACGATCACCAGGTCGGCTTGGGTCTTCAGCCGGTCGAACCCATCGATGACTGCGCTTAGTAGCTGCGGCTTGAGCGCGGCGTAGTCCTGGGCCCGCACGGTGATCAGGCGTTTGCCGTTCACGACGACCTGCGCGCCGGTGTCTGTCTCGGGTTTCAGCAAGACCGGATTCATGTCGGTGTGCGGCTCGACCCTGCAGGCCAGGGCCTGGAGGGCCTGCGCCCGCCCGATTTCGCCGCCGTCCAGCGTGACGGCCGCATTGTTCGACATGTTCTGAGGCTTGAACGGCCGGACAGAGAGCCCCCGGTTCCGCGCCGCGCGGCACAATCCGGCAACCAGCAGCGACTTGCCGACATTCGAACCGGCGCCCTGCAACATCAGGGTCTTCGTCACGACAGCCCCACCGGGACCAGCCGCGCTCGACCGGGCATGCCCGGCCCCTCTGGCCTGGTCGGGCCAGAGGCGAGGGTGCGAATCCGCACCCTCGGAGCGCCTTGGGTCGCCCTGCAACGCGGAGGCATGGTCAGAATTCCACGCCTTTCTGGGCCTTCACGCCCGATCGGAACGGGTGCTTGATCAGCTCCATCTCGGTCACCAGGTCCGCTGCCTCGATCAGCGGTTCCTTGGCGTTGCGACCGGTCAGCACAACGTGGGTCATCGGTGGTTTCTCGGATTCCAGGAAGGCCACGACCTCGTCCACGTCAAGGTAGTCGTATCGCAGGGCGATGTTGATCTCGTCCAGCAGGACCATGCGGATCTTGGGATCCCGGATCAGTTCCTTCGCCTTTTCCCAGGCGGCCGCCGCCATTTCCATATCACGGGACTTGTCCTGCGTTTCCCAGGTGAAACCTTCGCCCATGGTGTGGAACTGGCAGGCGTCCGAGAAGCGCGTCAGGATCAGGTCGCGCTCGCCGGTACTCATCCCACCCTTGATGAACTGCACAACGGCACAGGGCATCTCGTGAGCGATGCAGCGGAAAATCATCCCGAACGCGGCCGAGGACTTCCCCTTGCCCTTGCCGGTATGGACGATGATCAGGCCCTTTTCCTCGGTCTTGGTGGCCATGATCTTGTCGCGGGCGGCCTTCTTCTTGGCCATCTTGGCGGCGTGGCGGTCGGTATCGTCGGTCATCCTCTGCTCCTTCTCTCGGTCGCGGCGCGCCCTTCGGTCATTGAAGTCAGTACCCGTCCAGGGGTCATCCGGCTAGTTCACGGCAGAGCCGGTTCACCAGCATTTCCACAGGCGCACGACTGTCCAGTTCCAGGTGAGCGCAGGGCAGGGCCGCGCACCACGCGCGGTGGCCTCGCAAGCTGCGGCTTTCGAAGTGCGGGTCATCATAGCCTTCGGCCCAGGCCATGAATGCCGCGTGTCCTTCCGCCATGTCTCCGCCGGCCTGGATCCTCTGTCCATAGGCCCTGGCTTCCCGCTGCCTCAGCCTGGCCATGCGAATCTCCGCCGGCAAGGTCAGCAAGACGACGAGATCGAAATGGGGGATCAGAGGGTCGCCCCAGCTCATCAGGCTTCCGGATAGCACCCAGCCGTCGCGGTCGAGGAACATTTCCCGCATCAGAGCTAGCCGCTCCTTTGCGGGCCGCTTTTCCCGGTAGGGGGGCGAGGTCGGCAGCCAGTAATAGTCGTCCGTGTCTTGATGGGGCAGGTCCAGCGCCAGCGCCAGGTGCGCGCCAAGGGTGGTCGTTCCCGAACCGCTGCCGCCGAGGATATGGATCCGCCGTGTCACAAGAGCCCACCGATCAGCGCGCGCGCAGAGTTCGAGCGGGGGGTCCACAGGCCGCGGTCGATGGCTTCCTGAAAGCGCTCGGCGATCTCGCGCAGGGCGGGGGCGTTGGCTTCGGCAAGGAAATCGCGGGTCGTCTCGTCGTCAAGGTAGGCGTCGTAGACCAGGTCGAAATGGTGGTTCTTCACCGCGCCGGTCGTGGCCGAGAAGGCAAACAGGTAATCCACCGTCGCGGCGATCTCGAACGCGCCCTTGTAGCCGTGGCGCTTCACGCCTTCGATCCACTTGGGATTCGCGGCGCGAGAGCGGACGACGCGCCCGATCTCTTCGTCCAGCGTACGGATCACCGGGCGCTCGGGGCGGGAGTGGTCGTTGTGATAGACCGTCGGGGCCTGTCCGCGTAGGGTTTCGACCGTGGCAGCCAGACCGCCTTCGAACTGGTAGTAGTCGTCGCTGTCCAGTAGATCGTGCTCGCGGTTGTCCTGGTTCTGCACCACTGCCTCGGCCTGGGTCAGCCGGGTTTCAAGCGCAGGCCGGGCGGGGGCGCCGTCGGTACCCGCGCCATAGGCATAGCTGCCCCAGGTAAGGTAGGCGTCGGCAAGGTCGCCCCGGTTCTGCCAGAGCCGTTCGTCGATCATCGCCTGTAGCCCCGCGCCATAGGCACCGGGTTTCGATCCGAACACACGGAAGGCGGCATGATCCGTTGCGCCCTCGGCGCGGAAACGGGCGGCGCCGGGGTTCTCGGCCTCCGGTTCGTCCAGTTCCAGCACCGCCTTGGCCGCGCTGGCGACAAGGTCCACCTGTGCCGGGAAGGCATCGCGGAAGAAGCCCGAGACACGCAGCGTCACGTCCACGCGCGGGCGACCAAGGACCGAGAGTGGCAAGATCTCGAACCCCGTTACCCGGCGGCTGGCGGCATCCCATTGCGGCTTTACGCCCATCAGCGCCAGTGCCTGTGCGATGTCGTCACCGCCGGTGCGCATGTTCGACGTGCCCCAGGCAGTCAGGGCCATGGCGCGGGGCCAGTCGCCGTGTTCCTGCAGGTGGCGGTCGATCAGCATGCTGGCGGATTTCCATCCCAGTGCCCATGCGGCGCGGGTCGGGATCGCACGGCTGTCGACGCTGTAGAAGTTGCGCCCCGTCGGCAGTACGTCCAGCCGCCCGCGCGTCGGTGCGCCCGAAGGGCCGGGGGGCAGGAAACGACCGCCAAGGGCGGTCAGCAGGCCGCCCATTTCGGCGGTCCCGGTGCCGGTGACGGCGGGGCGGATGGTGGTCTCGATCTGCTCCAGCACGGCTGCCGAGGCGGGGCCGGGGGCCGGCGCGCCCTCGACCAGTGCCGAGGCCAGCAGTTCCAGCCGCTCGACCGTGTCGCCATTGCTGCGCCAGGGGTCTTCGGTCAGGCCTGCCAGCGCTTCGGGGCGGGGGCCGGTCCAGGGCCGGCCCAGGTCGCAATCCAGCGGGTCGAACTTGCCCATGCCCAAATCAGCCACCAGCGCGCGGGGTAGCGAGGCGTCGCCGCCCTTGCCGTCCCCGCGCGGGATGCGGGTCAAGGCGACGATCAGGTCGCGGGCCAGACGGCCCTCGGGCGCGCGGCCGAAGATGTGCAGGCCGTCGCGGATCTGGCTTTCCTTCAACTCGCAGAGGTAAGCGTCCAGCTTCTGCAGTCGGCTGTCCGAGTCGTCGCCCTCGCGTACACCGGCGTCGGCGTCCAGACCCGTCGCCGCCATCAGGTCGAGAATCTGGTCTCGCAGGTGGCCGATACGTCGCGGGTCAACGCCCGAGGCTTCGTAGTATTCGTCCACCAGCGCTTCCAGGTCGCGCAGCGGGCCATAGCTTTCGGCACGGGTCAGTGGCGGGGTCAGGTGATCGACGATAACCGCCTGTGCGCGCCGCTTGGCCTGTGTGCCTTCGCCCGGATCGTTGACGATGAACGGATAGATGTGGGGCATGGGGCCCAGCACCGCCTCGGGGAAGCATTCCTCGGATAGGGCCACGGCCTTGCCGGGCAGCCATTCCAGGTTGCCATGTTTGCCCATGTGCACGATGGCCTGCGCGCCGAACTCCTGCCGCAGCCAGGCATAGAAGGCCAGGTAGTTGTGCGGCGGGGGCAGGTCGGGGGAGTGGTAGGTTTCCTCGGGGTCGATGTTGTAGCCACGGGCGGGCTGCACGCCGACGACGAC
>JBFHFG010000375.1:0-4067 GCA_041583815.1 Halovulum sp. | reverse complement strand
TGATGCACGCCCGTCGCAGGGCTTCCGGTATTTCCCATGCAGGGCTGCTCGACCCGAATTTCGCTTTGCCAAGGATTGCCAAGGCTGCCGCGACTTGCGCCGCAAATCTTCTATCAGAACTTCCACGGAACCGCGCCGACGCATCACCTGTTCGGCCTGCGGGCCGCTCTGGACATGATCGCCGAGGAAGGGATCGAGAACGTGCTGGCCCGCCACGCGGCCTTTGCACGCGTCATATGGTCGGCGGTAGAGGTCTGGGGCGAGACCGGTGCGATCCGCCCGAATGTCGCCGATCGGGCCGAGCGTTCGGTCGCGGTCACGACCATCCTGACCGGAGAAGGCGACGGCGTTCGCCTGCGCCGCTGGTGCGAGGACGAGGCCGGGCTGACCCTGGGCATCGGATTGCCGCTGGGCGCCGAGCTGACCCATGGCGACAGCCTGTTCCGCATCGGTCACATGGGCCACATGAACCCGCCGATCCTGCTGGGCGTGGTCGCGACCGTGGACGCGGGCCTGAAGGCACTGGGCATCGCCCATGGCGGCGGCGCGCTGCGCGTGGCGTCCGAGGTATTGGCCGAAGCAACCCTACCCACAAGCGCGAAGGCAGCAGAGTGAGCATGGACGACGCAAGCCCACAATTGACCGACGAGGAACGCCGCGCACGGCTTCAGTTCATGCCGTGGCTGCGAAGCGATGCCGAGGTCGCCGCGCCCGAACAGCAAGCCCGCAAGGCCCGACTGGCGCAGATCGCAGGGGCCGAGATCGACCCGACGGCCTATGTCGCGGACGAGGCGGCGATCCATACCCAGCACCTGACGCTGGGGCCGCGCAGCTGGATCGCGGGACATGCGCTGGTGCGCGGCCACGTGGACTTCGGCGCGGATTGCACGGTGAACCCCTATGCGGCGATCTCCGGCACGGTCCGGTTCGGGAATGGGGTGCGGATCGCCTCGCACGCGTCGATCGTGGGGTTCAACCACGGGATCGAACCCGATCAGCCGATCCACCGGCAGCCGGTGACGGCCAAGGGGATCACCGTGGGCGACGACGTCTGGATCGGAGCGAATGCGGTGATCCTGGACGGTGTGACCATCGGCGACGGCGCGATCATCGCGGGCGGCGCTGTGGTCAGCCGGGATATTCCCGCGATGGCCATTGCGGGCGGAGTGCCGGCAAAGGTGCTGCGCTCGCGCCTGCCCGCGCCACCGGCGGACGATGCACTTGAGCAGCTGTCCGAGATTGCTGCACGCGAATGGCCCGACGTGCTGGCCGCGTACCGGGTGGACGGGCGCTATCTAAGTCTTGATGGGCCGGGCAACAGCGTTGCCCGCATCCGGCACCTATGCGACGCGATCGAGATTGCCGCTGCCTTCGGTGCCCTGCCCGAGGGGTTGGACCGTGACAGCACCGTCGACCAGTTGCAGGCGCTTCAGGACCCGGCAACGGGGCTGGTCCCCGATCCATACCTGCCTCCCGATCCGAACCGTCCCCAACGCGAGGATGGCAACGCGCTTTATAACGTGCTGTCTGTCGGCTACGCGCTTGAGCTGCTGGGCAGCCACCTGCCCCACCCCGTTGCGGCGGTCGAGGAAGACCCTCGCGCCCTGTGCGACTGGCTGGAAAGCCTGCCGTGGGCGACCAACGCCTGGAACGGTGGCGGGACCGTCGATGCGATCGGCACGGCGCTTTATATCAACGCCCGCTATCACACGACCGGCCGCAACCGCGAGGTTCTGTTCGGCTGGCTTGCGCTGATGCAGGACCGGGGGACCGGACTGTGGGGCAAGCCGACGCCGGACCAGGGATTGCTGCTGCCGGTCAACGGGCTCTACCGGTTGACGCGCGGCACCTATGCGCAGTTCGGTCTGCCCGTGCCCCGGCCCGAGGAGGCCATCGACTCGGTGCTGGCGAACCACAAGGCGCAGGGGTTCAGCGGACCGACCTACACCGCGTGCAACCTGCTCGACACGATCCATCCGTTGTGGCTGTGCCTGAAGCAGACCGATCACCGCCGCGCCGAGGCCGAGACCATCGCCCGCACCCTGATCGCCCGCGCCCCGGAGCGCTGGGTGCCCGGACGCGGTTTTGCCTTTGCGGATGGGCAGCCGCCCAGCCTGCAAGGCACCGAGATGTGGCTTTCGACGGTCTGGCTGGCCGCCGACCTGCTGGGCCAGTCCGACGCCCTGCCCTGGCGCCCGCGCGGCGTGCACCGGGTGGAGCCGGTGGGCCTGGGCTACTAGGCGGCTACTGAGCCGCCTTCAGCGCGGGGCCTAATGCTGCCTCGAACGCATCCAGTTCCGGCCCGGTGCCCGCGCTGATGCGTATGCAGCGGTCCTGGGGCGCGACGAAGGGCATGCGCACGAAGATGCCGCGCGCGACCAGTTCGCGCAGCACGGCGCGGGCGTAGTCCCCGTCCCGCCCGCAGTCGATAGTCACGAAATTCGTGGCCGAGGGCAGCGGCACCAGCCCTTGATCCCGCGCAATCTGCGCGATCCGTTCGCGGGCCTGCGCCACCTGTTCCAGCACATGTGCCAGCCAGTCGGTCGCATGGAGCGCAGCCAGCGCCCCTTCCTGCGCGATGCGATTGACGCCGAAATGGTCGCGCACCCGGTCGAAGGCGGCGATCAGTTCGGCATGGCCGATGGCATAGCCGATCCGCGCCCCCGCCATGCCGTAGGCCTTCGAGAAGGTCCGCATGTGGATGACCTGCCGGTTGCCCACGTCGATGTCCGTCAGCGTGCCTTCGGGGGCGAACTCGCCATAAGCCTCGTCAAGGCACAGCACCGCGCCCGCCGGCAGGCTGTCGATCATGCCCTGAATGGTCGCGGCATCGTGCCAACTGCCCATCGGGTTATCGGGGTTCGAGATGTAGACCAGCGGCGCGTCCACCTCGGCCGCCCTGGCGACCAGCGCCTGCTGATCCTCGGCGTCGTCGCGATAAGGCACCTTGTGCAGCACACCGCCGAAGCCCGCGACGTGGTAGTTGAACGTCGGGTAAGCGCCGTCCGAGGTCACGACCGGCGTGCCTTGCGTCACCAGCAGGCGCACGAGGCTGCCAAGCAGTCCGTCGATCCCGGTGCCGACCAGGACGTTCTCCATCGCGACGCCATGCTTTTCCGCCAGCGCCGCGCGCAGGTCGTGGTTCTGCGCGTCGCCGTATTTCCAGACCTCGGCGGCCGCCTTGCGCATCGCCTCGATGGCCTCGGGCGCGGGGCCGAAGACGCTTTCGTTGGCACCCAACCGGGCGACGAAGGGCTTGCCCATAGCCCGTTCCTGCGTTTCCGGCCCGACGAAGGGCACGGTCGCGGGCAGGCTGGCCACAAGCGGGGTCAGGCGGGGGGCGCGGTCGGTCATCGGTAGTCCCTCACGTGTTGCAAGGCATCCCCAAGCGATGAGGCTCGCGCCCACCCTCGGGTCAGGCGCACGCCGGGGCTGACGCCCCGGCGAATTGGCTCAGGCCATCTCGGCCAGTCGCTTCTGCGCAGCGTCCAGCTTGGCGGCCTCGGCTTCGAGGTCCTCCAACCGGGCGCGGGCCTCGTCGACGATCTCCTCAGGGGCATTGGCGATGAACTTGGCGTTGCTCAGCTTGCCCTTCAGCCCGCCCATTTCCTTCTGGAGCTTGCCGACGGCCTTCTCCAACCGGGCGCGTTCCTCGTCCAGGTCGATCACGTCGGCCAGCGGCAGGCAGAACGTCCCGCCCTGAACCGGCAGGGTCACGGCCCCTTTCGGTGCCGCCTCGGCAGTCTGGAACTCAGAGACACGGGCGAGGCGTTCGATCAGCGCACTGTTACGCTCCAGCGCCGCCTGCCCGGCCGCGTCCAGTTCCAGCCGGATCAGCGGGATCTTGGCGCCGACCGGCACATGCGTCTCGGCGCGGACCGAGCGGATGTCCTCGATCAACCCGATCACCCAGCCCATCTCGGCGTCGGCCTCGGTGTTCGCCAGATCCGCTTCGGTGTACCCGGGCCAGTCGGTGTGGACCAGCATCTTGGGCCGCTCGCCAATGTCGCCCCACAGCTGTTCGGTGATGAACGGCATGATCGGGTGCAGCAGGATCAGGCACTGGT
>JBFHFG010000374.1:0-4069 GCA_041583815.1 Halovulum sp. | reverse complement strand
TACGCCCGATAGTCCCGGGCGATCCGGGACTATTTCTTGGGGGACGAAGCGATGAACGATTCCGACAACCGTCCGGATCAGGACGACGAAGACCTGTTGGCCACGATCCGATCCCTGGTTTCGGAAGAGGCCGCGCGCGAGGCGCCCATCCGTCCCGAGCCGGTCCCAAACTCCTTTGCGCCAGCGGATGATGAGGCAGACGCGCCGGCGGCAGAGCCGCAATCGGCGCAGTCCCGCCCGATGCCGCTGAAGCTGGACAACCCGGTGCAGGCGGGGGCCCGTCCTGAAGCGCTCGCGCCGATGTACGACGAAGAGGCGTTGCGGTCGATCGTCACCGAACTCGTGCGCGACGAGTTGGACCTGTTGATGGGCGACGCGCTCGAGATCCGCATCCGCAAGGCTGTGCGGCGCGAAATTTCGCGGCTTGCTGCGCGACGGGCCGAAGCCTCCTCGGAAAGCTGACCGAAACTACCCCATGAAGGCCTGCCCGCGCTGTCAGGCGGCCGGGTCGGGTTCGGCTGCAACTTCGTTCTGAGCCCAACGCGCCCTCGACCGATAGCGTGGCAGCGCGTTGCGCCGCTCCTGCACACTTGGATGTTCCGACTCGCATGGGCCCAGTCCGGCGATTCGCGGGGCGCGCGATACGAAATAGCGCGCGTTGCTGCGCCAGGCGCCGAAGGCGGGGGCCGCAGGATCAGTCGGAAACCGGCCACACCAGTTCTCGGGCAGCAGCAGCCCGCAGGCCTCGGCGCGCTCAAGCATCCACACCAGTGGAATGTTGGCCAGCGGGCGCGCAGCGGGAACCCTGCCCACCTGGCCGCCGACATCCGCGTGTGCCCCGGCGAACCACACCTGCTCCAGCCGGTTCGGCCCCGCGCCGTCCCGTTGCCACAGGACCGGCGCATAGGCCGTCCGTGTCTCGTCCAGCGCCAGCGCGTGGCAGGCATGGAACACGGTCGGGCCCAGGTGGTGATCATGGAAGTCCGTCGCCATGGGCGCGAGGTGGCTGAGGAACGGGTAGGGGATGCCCAGCGCGCTGACCGTGTCAAAGACGCCGACGAACTGGATCGGGACATTCAACCGGCAGTACCGCTCGGAAAATCGCTGCGCGTGCGGGTTCGGCATCGGCGACTGGTAGTAGCGGAAGGCCCGGTGTACCCGCCGTTGTGTGGCGTGGCGGCGGCGCAGCAGCCCGATTCTTCCTATGAAACCGGCAAGCGATCGGACGGCGTATGCGCCACGCGAATAACCGAACAGGATGATCCGGTCGCCTTCGACATAACGTGAGCACAGGGTGGCGTATCCCGCTTCGATACTGTGGTTGATCGTTGTTCCGGCCGCGACCGTCAGCCATTTGCCCCAGCCGGTGCCTTGAACGCCGGGATCATAACCCACCGTCTGCCGGGCGTTTGGCCCAAGCGAGGCGATCAATTTGTAGATCTGGCCGATATTGCTTTCATGGCCGTCATGCAGCCGGCTGAGGGTGCCGTCGATCAGGAATACGTGGGTGCGTGGCGGACGCTCGGGCATGGTGCCAGTAGACGCCGCCGGCAGGGTCGTCGCAAGGGGGGCGTGCCTTGGGACGGTCGGGTTCCACACATCGTGAGCGGCCCGTGTCCCCTGTGCAGCAACAGGTCTTCGCAAGGCAGCGAAGCCGTCGGGCAGCGATGTTCTGCTACTACAATTCGCCCAAATACCTATGCTGACGACAGGCTTCATCCCCGGTGCGGGGCGGCCCTCAATCGAGTTTGCGGCGTGCCGAGCGCCCGCCACGCCGGGTCGTAGGCGCCGGGTTGCGTTGGGGCAGGGCGGCCATGATGGCCGACCGTTCGGCTGGCGACATCGATCCCCAGCGCGCGATCTCGTCACCGCTGCGCGCGCATCCGACGCACAGCCCGGTTTGAGGATGCAGCATGCAGATCTTGACGCAGGGGCTCTCGATCTCCTCACGCGCCCAGGTCATCAGGGCTGTCCGCTCATGTAGCTGAGTCTGTCCAGAAAGCCTTGCAGGATTACGGCTGCGGCGACGTGGTCGATGACCTCGGCCCGGCGGCGTCGCGAAGTGTCGGCCTCCAGCAACGCGCGCTCGGCGGCAACGGTGGACAGACGCTCGTCCCACAGCATCACGGGGATCGGATGCCGCGCGATGAAGTTGCGGGCAAACGCGCGGGTGGATTGGGCGCGCGGGCCCTCGGTTCCGTCCATATTGCGCGGCAGTCCCAGAACCAGCCCTGCGATCTGGCGGCTGTCGATCAGGGTCTGCAGCGCATCCGCGTCCGCACCGAATTTCTTGCGCTTTACCGTCTGCAAAGGCGTTGCGACGCTGAGACGGCTGTCCGATACCGATACGCCAATGGTCTTGGTGCCCAGATCCAGGCCCATCAGGGCACGCCCGGCAGGCAGGGTGGCGCGGAATTCCCCGGCATCCTCGAAGATCATCGGATGATCTCCGCATCGCGGGCGGCGCTTTCAATCACCGCAAGGTCCTGCGGCGCGCTGGCAAAAACCTCGCGTGCCTCGTGATAGATGTCGTTGGCCTGCCCACGTTCACCCAGTACCCCAAGCGCACGGATCAGTTGGGCCCAGTCGGTCGCCGGGCCGCCCTCGGTCGCCAGCCGGTCGGACAGGCGATCAACCATGCCGCGGATCATCTGCGCCCTGTCCTCTGGGCTCAGGTCTTGCGCCGCGGTAATGTCGTCCTGCGTCGGGCCACTCGGGCGCGCTGTCGGCAGCGGCGGCACCGGTTGGCCGGCTGCACGGGCCACGTCGGGCATTTGTGCCGCGATCGGTGCCACCCAGGGCGCGTCGGGCGTGCTTTCGGCCAGAAGTCGCGACCATAGATCATAGGCAATGTCCGGGCGTCCCGCCTGCATGGCTGCCAATCCCGAGAAATAGCGCGCACGCGGCTGTTGCGGGTCCAGATCCAGTGCCGTGATCAGGGCCCGTTCCGCCTCGGGCGAGACATAGCCGCGCGCGGCAAGGACCATGAACTCGGCGTGATTGACGTAGTCAGCTGCAGTCGCGTCCGCACCCGCGATGCCGATCACCTTGGCCTGAGCCTCGGCGGCCTGCGCATAGCGACCCAGTCGTGCCAGCGAAGCAGCAAGCAGACGATGCCCGCGTTCGTCCTGTGGTCGATCCTCAAGCGCTGTTCGCAGGCGTTCGATCAGTTCAAGCTGCTCGGCGTCGGCCTCGGGAAGGTCGGCGCGCCCGGCAGCGGACAGTTCCGCTTCGGCCTCGGCCTGCGAGGGACGTTCGGCCCACGCCTGTGCATTCTCAGCCAGTCGCTGGGCGAGTGGCCGGTCGGGCGCACCGACGTTGCCGAGCCAGCCGTAGAGCGCACCGCCCCCTCCCAGAACCACCGTGGCGATCAGCACCGCCAGCGCCCCGTTTGCACCGACGGGCGCGCGACCGGCGCCATCGCGCGGGCGATCTGTCGCCGTGAGCAGACGGCGTGAGACTTCGGCGCGCAACGCATCGGCCTCGGCCTGAGAGATGCTGCCTCGTTCCAGGTCGGCGTCGACCTCTTCCAGTTGGGCGCGATAGACTCTGGCTGCCCTGTCGGCGCGGCTGGCCGCGGCGCCCTGGCCAAGGACGGCGCGCGCCAGAACGGCGGCGACGACCAGTCCGAGGATTGCGGCGATCACCCAGAAAACCATTGTTTGCTGCCCTATGCTTGAACGAGGGGCCATTATCGACAGCACGGTTTGGGCTGCAATGCGCATTTCGTTGCACCCGACCGGCCAGAGATGAAAATGTCGCGATTGGGAATCATTGTGCCGCAGCCCGGCGCATCCGCCGGGGGCGCAACACGCTACACCGGTTGACGGGGCCGATACCCCACCGACGGAGGCCTGTGGATGAAGCGATACTCAGTCTTCGCCATTGCGCGCGAAGCCATGCGGCACCACGCGGGCTGGGAACGCGCCTGGGCGTCGCCCGAGCCGAAGGATGCCTATGACGTCGTGATCGTCGGGGCCGGCGGGCATGGGTTGGCGACGGCCTATTACCTTGCGAGGAACCACGGCATCACCAATGTCGCGGTGCTGGAAAAAGGCTGGCTGGGCGG
>JBFHFG010000373.1:0-4075 GCA_041583815.1 Halovulum sp. | reverse complement strand
GAAAAGCATCGTCGGTGTGGTCGAGGTCATCGCCGAGGCGCATCCCGACAGCAAGGCCGACGACCCGCGCTGGGAATGCGTGGACATCAAGGCCATCGGCCCGATGCCGACACCGATCACGCTGGACGATTGCAAGGCGGAACCCGCGCTGGCCGAGATGGTGCTGGTCAACAACACGCGCCTGTCGGTTCAGCCGGTGACCGAGGCCGAATGGAAGACCATCTGCGCCATGGGTGGCTGGCAGGGCGATTGACCCGCCCCTCTGGCGCGGCATACTCGGGCAGCGCCGGAATGGGAGAAAAGCTATGGGCATCGTCGCAGTCCTGCTGGCCTCGGTGGCCAGCTATGCCTGGGGAGCGGTCTGGTACATGGTCATGGCCGGCCCCTGGATGCAGGCCAATGGCCTGACCGAAGAGACCATCGACCGCAAGAACCCGACCCCCTATGTCGTCAGCTTCATCGCCACCGTCCTGGTCGCGGGGATGACGCGGCACATCCTTGTCTCGGGTGGGATCGAGGGCGCCGGCGCCTCGCTGGTTACCGGCCTGGGGCTGGGGGCGTTCATCGCCGCGCCGTGGGTGGTGACGAACTACGCCTTCGCGGGTCGCACACGCGTACTGATGCTGATCGACGCGACCTATGCCATCGTCGGGTGCGGGATCATCGGGTTGGTGCTGGGTCTGTTCTGACCGCTGCCGCGTGTGGGGCCGCAGGGGGCCTCCGGCGGGGATATTTGGCGGAAAGTGGAAGGCGGGGCTTATCGGCAGGCTTTGTACCGCCCCTGCGCCAGGTGGAAATGATCCTGGTGGAGGCTGTTGTAGTCGGGGCCGAGCACGGTGCGGAACCAATCACAGCCGTCGTCGCGCAACTGCCGCCAGAAGGCGCGGATGTCCGGGTCGCGGTGGCGCCATCCGTCGCGCAGGCTGAGCTGGCGCCCCGAGTCCAGCACCACAGCGTCGATGTCGATCGCGCTGGCCGTGGCATGCGCGCTCATCTGATCGCTGTCGCCGCTTTCGGTCCGGATCGGACGGCAGGCAAAGCTGTCCAGGTGCCCGATCTGCGCGATGCCCTGTCCGAGATGCGTGCGCGCGGCGGGTTGCACCGCGTGACGCTCCCACAGGTATAGCCGCAACGCGACCGGGCAGCTGGTCGAGACCGGCGCCAGCAGCGCCCGCGACAGCTTGCGTATACGGGTATGCCCCTGGACGGTACATTCGGCGCTGACGCGGCGGTCGGGCAGGGCGGTCATGCCGGGCGCGTCGATGCGGTCGATCGCGGCGCGGCATGCCTCGGTCGTACGGGTAGCGCGGTCAAGCTTGAACCTGGTCAGCGGCCCCGGCGGTGCGTTCGGATCCAGCGGCGCCAGCGGATTCAGCTGCTCGGGGATGCCGGGGCCCAGCGCGGCCCCCGCGACCACCACGAAGATCAGCACCAGCGCATATCCCAGCATCGACCCCAATGCGCCGAACAGCCCGGAAAGGGTCAGCGGCGACCGTGGGGCCGGATCGGGCAGCGTCGGTTTCTTTTGCCTGAGGAAATGCGGAAACACGTTCGTCCTCGAGGTGGATGACGGGCGCCGGGCGGGACGGGCCGACCCGACTATACGACGCCCTGCGTCGAAAACCAGCACGGCGCGAAGGCGACCCCACGCCGGAAGCGGCCCGGCAAGGCCGGACCGCCTTTCGGGGCGCCGCAGCGCCCGAAGTCCTGCCGGTTCAGCGGTTCACGATCGCCTCGATCCGGCGCTTCTTGTCGTTGTCGCTGTCGTCGCCCTCGACGATCCCGCGGATGATCGCAAGTTGGGCCAGCGTCAGGGACATGACGTCGACGTTCTCGACGTTCAGGCGCTCCATCTGGTTCTCGACGGCCAGTTCCAGCATCGACAGCTCTTCGCCCATGGCGAGGGCGGAGGTGGCGAAGCCGGTGGTCGACGCGACGAGGGCGATGGCGGTGATGATGGTTTTCATGGCGTGTTTCCCTTTGGTTGGATGCCTGGCCAGTGCGTCCGGCCTTGCACCACCGGTGTGGGCGAACTTCCGGCGCCATTCAAAACACGTAAGTCTCACGCTGTTTCACGCGCATTTTCCGTTGACAGGCGGCGTTTGGCTTGCCCGCACGCGGGAATGTTTCAACGGCCCGTCGGGTCGCCCCAGCCAACCGGTACGCGGCGGCAATCGTGAAACAATCCGCCCCTTGCGGCCCTTCTTTTCTGATCCGCGCGTGAGCCGGGCGTGAACTTCGCCGCCCGTCCCGTTCACGCCCCGCGTGAGATCGTCCGCGCCGACATGTACCACACGTTCGCGTTGCCGCCGCGTGATACGTGATCTGGTCCTGGTCCGGCTGAAAGCCCCCGTCCACGGCGCGTGTTCGGCCTGTTTCCCGGGCTGTCGCACAATGAAAACGGGCCGGAGGCGAATCACCTCCGGCCCGTCGGGGCGGCATGTCGGACGGATTAGCCGGGAAGGGGGGTGAACATCAGCGACGTGCCGTTGATGCAGTGGACCAACTGCCCCTCGACGGTCAGCAGGTGACCCAAGTGGCTGCCGCAACGGCGGCAGTGAACCTCGATCTCGGCGGTGCCCTCGGCGTCGCGACGGCCATAGGGGTTGCCGGGGTCAATGTCTGTCATGACCGCCGTCGGGCGGCTGTGCGAGAAGAAGACCCATCCCTTGTCCAGCGGCACCCGCCACTCGGACGAGTACAGCGGCAGGTCGCAGCCTTTGCACAGGAAATCCCCCTCGCGGTAGTCGTTCCACAACGAGGAACTGCGGGCCCATTCCGTCCCGCCCTTTCGCAATATCGCGAACTCGTACTCGCTGAGGCGGCCGTGCCATTGGGCCTCGGTCAGGGTCACCTCGTAGTCGAAGGTGAAATCCCGACTGGGCCGGGCCACCGCGCGCCCGGCAAGCGCCACGGGCCAGGCAATTGCCGCCAGCAGCGCGCGGGTCAGGAAGCGGCGGCGGTCGGGTAAGGTGGTCATGCTGTCCTCCGTCCTACGCCGAGGCCGTGAAGCCAAGCGACGTGCCGTTGATGCAGTGAAGCAGGTCGTCGTCGATCTTCACCACGTGCCCCAGATGACTGCCGCAGCGTCGGCAATGCACCTCGATCAGGGTCCGCTTCGGGTTGCCCGGGCCGCCCATCGCTGGTGCGCCGGACCCGCTTGCATAAGGATTGCCCCGGTCGATGCCGGTCAGCACGGCATCGGTCAGCGCATGGTGGAAGAACACCCAACCGTGGCCGACCCTGGCCCGCCAGTCCGAGGTGTAAAGCGGCAGGTCACAGCCCCGGCAGGCGAACGTGCCGGCGGAATAGTCGTCCCACTTGGGATCGCTCTTGGGGAACTCGGTGCCACCCTCGCGTAGGATATTGAACTCGTGCTCGCTCAGCAGCGCGCGCCATTCCGCGTCGCTGCGCGTCACCTCGTATTGGTAGTCGGTGTCGCCGTACTTGGGCACCGAGCGGGCGGGCGCGGCGGCAGGCAGCATTGCGCCCGCCCCAGCCAATGCCGCACCGCGCATCAGGGCGCGCCGGGTGGGCCGCTTGGTCATCGTCATGTCGCATCCTTTCCGTGGCGTTACGCCTGTGGGTCAAGGATACAGGGTCCGGCGGTAAACCCGGCTACAAGGCTGCGTGACGTATGCCCCGATCGGCGCAACCAAGGCCCGGTCAGGGCGGCGGCTTCGGATCAGCCCCTGGTGATGGGCAGTCCGGCGGGCATACCCGCCGGGGCGGCCGGGGGAAATTCCGTCCAGTTCCGGCCGCTTGCGACGATGCAACTGGTGCCGAACGCATCCGTCATCAGGATCGTCCAGCTTCCGCTTTCGCCGGTCCACAGCTCCAGCAGCTTGGTCGGGCCACTCAACCCGCCCGATGTCAGCGTTTCGCCGAACCGCTCGCTGAGATTCGCAACGAGGGTGTCGCGCGGCGCGCACGCGGTTTGCGCCTGGATCGAGGCCGACGTCAGCAGGACGACAGCCGCGGTCGTGAAGGTTTGTCTGAACATTCTCCGCTCCTGTCTTGTCGGCGTCGGCGCCGGGGGGCTGGGTCCCGCCTGACGGGTCAACCGGGGTTCGCG
>JBFHFG010000372.1:0-4076 GCA_041583815.1 Halovulum sp. | reverse complement strand
CGGGCCTGGATCGAGGCGACACGATGAGCCGCTATGCCCGCCAGATCGCGGTGCCCGAGTTCGGCCCGCAGGGACAGCGCGCGCTTCGGGCCGCCACGCTTCTGGTGGTCGGCGCGGGTGGTCTGGCCGCGCCGGTGCTGCAGTATCTTGCAGGCGCTGGTGCGGGCCGGATCCGGCTGGTCGATCCCGACCGTGTGTCGCTGTCGAACCTTCACCGCCAGACGCTGTTTCGGCAGTCCGACATCGGCCAGCCCAAGGCACAGGCCGCTGCAGCACACCTTGCCGCGCTGAACCCCGACACCATTGTCGAGCCGGTCCACGCCGCGCTCGACCCCGGCAACGTCGCCACGCTGGCACAGGGCGTGGACGTGGTTCTGGACTGCGCCGACAGCTTCGCCGCCAGCTACATCCTGTCCGACCATTGCCAGGACCGCGGCCTTCCGCTGATCTCGGCCTCGGTCGTGGGCATGGACGGCTATGCCGGGGGCTTCTGCGGTCGGATCGGAATCGCCGTGCCCAGCCTGCGGGCGGTGTTTCCGGACTTGCCACAACGCATGGGCTCCTGCGCCGAGGATGGCGGACTGGGCCCGGTCGTCGGCATGATCGGCGCGCTGCAGGCGCAGATGGCGCTGGCAGTCCTGACCGGGGCCGCGCCCTCGCCTCTGGGCCAGTTGGTCACGCTCGACGCACGGTCGCTTCGCTTCGGCGGCTTCCGCTTCGACGGCGCGCCGGAACCGGTACACGCGCCGCGTTTCATCGCGCCCGACGCCCTGTCCGACAGCGACTTCATCGCGGATCTGCGCACCCCCGACGAGGGCCCCCTGCCCCATGCGCGCGCGCAACGGCTGACCGCCACCGATTTCGGCCCCGACGGTCCGCGTCCGGCCGCCGGCCAGCGCGCGGTGCTGTGCTGCCGCTCGGGGTTGCGGGCCTGGACCGCCGCCGAACGCCTTGCCGCCCTCTGGGACGGCCCCATTGCCCTTGTCGCCCTTGGCGACCAAACCGGAGAAGCCGAATGAAACTCCCCCTTCTGGCTGCAGCACTGCTGGCCGCCACGCCTGCACTGGCACAGGATCAGATGACCCTGGTGCTGGACTGGTTCGTGAATCCCGATCACGGCCCGATCATCGTCGCGCAGGAAAACGGCTATTTCGCGGAACAGGACCTCGAGGTCGAGATCATCGCCCCCGCCGACCCGGCCGATCCGCCGAAGATGGCCGCCGCCGGGCGTGCCGACCTGGCGATCTCCTACCAGCCGCAACTGCACCTTCAGGTGGCCGAGGGCCTGCCCCTGACCCGCGTCGGCACGCTGGTCGCCACCCCGCTGAACTGCCTTCTGGTGCTGAAGGACGGCCCAGTTTCCACCATCGCGGATCTGAAGGGGCGCAAGATCGGCTTCTCGGTCTCGGGCGTGGAAGAGGCGGTCCTGGGCACCATCCTCGGCCGTCACGGGCTTGGCCTGGACGATGTCGAACTGGTCAACGTGAACTGGTCTCTGTCGCCCGCGCTGATGTCGAAACAGGTCGATGCCGTGATCGGCGCCTATCGCAACTTCGAACTGAACCAGATGCGGATCGAGGGCATCGAGGGCCGCTGCTTCTACGTCGAGGAAGAGGGCCTGCCGGCCTATGATGAACTGATCTACGTGGCCAATCCGCAGACCATGGACAGCGACATGATCCGCCGTTTCCTGGCCGCGACGGAAAAGGCGACGCAGTACATCGTCAACCACCCGCAGGAAAGCTGGGAGGTCTTCGCCGGGACCGCGCCGGAACTGCAGGACAAGCTGAACGAGATGGCCTGGGCCGACACCCTGCCCCGCTTTGCCCTGCGCCCCGCCGCGCTGGACGAGGGCCGCTACGCCCGGTTCGAGGCCTTCCTGCACGACGCCGGCCTGATCGAATCCGCCCGTCCCGTATCCGCCGTCGCGATGGAGCTGGACGCGCAATGAGCTACGGCAAGACCTTCCCCCTTCTGCGCGCGGCCGCCGGCGAACATTGGACCGGCTACACCCACCATGCCTTTGTCGAGGGGCTGCGCGATGGCACGCTGCCGCGCGAGTCGCTCCTGCATTACCTTGTACAGGACTACCTGTTCCTGACCCACTTCGCGCGGGCCTGGGCATTGGCCGTCACCAAGGCAGAAACCCAGGACGAGATGCGCGCCTGTGCCGCCACAGTGCACGCCCTGCTGGACGACGAGATGAGCCTGCACGTGCGCACCTGCGCCGCCGCCGGGATCGACCCCGCCGCCCTGCAACGCGCCGAGGAGCGCCCCGAGAACATCGCCTATACGCGCTACGTGCTGGACGCGGGCCACAGCGGCGATTTCCTCGACCTGTTGGCGGCGCTGGCGCCCTGCGTGCTGGGCTATGGCGAGATCGGCGCCCGGCTTGCGGCCTCGCACAAGGACGAAACGCCCTATGCCGAATGGATCGCGGCCTATGGCAGCGACGACTACCAGCAGACCTGCCGCGATGTGGGCGGGTTGATCGATGCCGCCACCGCCCGAACGCTGGGTGAGGAACCGCGGGACAGTCCGCGCTGGAACGCGGTCTGCCGGCGCTTCACCACGGCAACCCGGCTGGAAATCGGGTTCTGGCAGATGGGTCTGACGCCATGACGGCACCCGGACTGATCCTTACGGGCAGCGCAAGCATCGGCGGCACGTCGCTGTTCGGCCCGGTGGATTTCGTTGCACCCGCCGGGCAGTGGACCTGCCTGCTGGGGCCGTCCGGGGTCGGCAAAAGCACGGTGCTGCGACTGTTCGCCGGACTTGCCGGGCCCGTTGCGCTGGATGGTCGCGCATATGCCGACGACGGCGCGCCGCTGGCCGGGCGCATTGCGCTGATGGCGCAGCAGGACCTGCTGATGCCCTGGCTCGACGTGCTGGGCAATGTCGCACTTGGCGCGCGCCTGCGCGGCCAGCGCAGCGACCGGGATGCCGCACGCGACATCCTGGAGCGTGTCGGGCTGTCCGCGCATGCAGGCAAGCGCCCGTCCGAGCTGTCGGGCGGTCAGCGCCCGCGGGTGGCGCTGGCCCGCACCCAGCTCGAGGATCGTCCCGTGGCCCTGCTGGATGAGCCGTTCTCGGCGCTTGACGCGCGCACCCGGTCGCAGATGCAGGACCTGTCCGCCTCCCTGCTGGCCGGGCGCACCGTACTGCACGTCACTCACGACCCGGCCGAAGCCGCGCGGCTGGGCCACCACATCCGCCTGATGGACGCCGGCGGGATCCACCCTGTTCCGCTCGGCGCGCCGCCGCCCCCGCGCGCAATCGACGCCGCCGAGACCCTGGGCCTGCAAGGCGCCCTGCACCGCCGCCTGATGGAAGCGGCATGAGACGGGTTGTCCATGTCTCGGGACTGGTGCTGCTGGCGCTGGCGTTGTGGCAAACCGTGGTCGTGACGACCGGTGTGCCCTCGTTCCTGCTGCCCGCGCCGGGCCGCGTGGCGCAGACCCTCTGGACCAGCCGCGCCCTGCTGGCGGAACACGCGTTGACCACCGCCGCCGAGGTGCTGATCGGGCTGGTCCTTGGCGCGAGCCTTGGTTTCCTTGCGGCGATCCTGCTGGCGGCATCACCTGTGGCGCGGCTGGTGCTGCGCCCGATGCTGGTCTTCAGCCAGGCCATCCCGGTCTTCGCGCTGGCACCGCTGCTGACGCTGTGGCTGGGCTATGGCCTGTGGTCGAAAGTCGCGATGGCGCTGCTGATCATCTTTTTCCCCGTCACCTCGGCCTTTTTCGACGCGTTGATGCGTACGCCGTCGGGCTGGACCGGACTGGCGCAGGTGATGGGCGCCTCGCCTGCACGGTTGATGTGGCACGTGCGGATTCCGGCGGCGCTGCCGGGGTTTACCTCGGGCCTGCGGCTGGCGGCGGTCTACGCGCCGATCGGGGCGATCATCGGCGAATGGGTCGGCGCGTCGAACGGCCTGGGCTACCTGATGCTGCTGGCCAATGGGCGCGCCAAGATCGACCTGATGTTCGCGGCGCTGCTGGTGCTTGCGGTGTTCGCGCTGATGCTGCACGCAACGGTGGACGCGCTGTGCAACCGCGCCTTGCGCGGGCGGGTCTGAT
>JBFHFG010000371.1:0-4081 GCA_041583815.1 Halovulum sp. | reverse complement strand
CGCCCAGCCGCCGCCGATGCTCGGACCGCGAGAAGTTGCGCCCCGCGCCATGCGGGCTGAACCCCAGCGCGTGCCCCGCGTCCTTGCCGCGCACCACCAAAACCGGTTCGGCCATGTTCAGCGGGATCAGCGTCAGCCCCGAGGCATCGTCGGCATAGTCGCTCCAGGCCGGGGTCGCGCCCTTGCCGTGGTAGAACAGGTCGTCGCGCCGGAAGACGAAGTTGTGCTCGTTCCAGATGCGGTCGCCCACGTCGCTCAGCCCCGCGGCCTCGACCGTGGCTTGGTGGATGGCGTTGTGGTTGGCCTTGGTCCACCGGCGGATCAGCTGCAACGCCTGCCAGTAGTCGCGCCCTTCCGGCGTGTCGGCCGGAATCCAGGCGTTCTGCTTCAGCGTCTGGGGAGAGATCTGCTTGCGGAACCTCTGCGCCACGTCCATCCCCTGCTTGTACAGAACCGCACCGGGGCCACGCGAACCGTGATGGGTCACCATGGCAGTCCGTCCGGTCTTGCGCGACCGTCCGACGAACAGGAAATGGTTGCCGTCGCCCTGCGTCCCCATGTGCTCCTGCGCCATGCGCAGCAGCTTGCCTGAGTTCAGGAAAGGGTTATCGCGAAACGCGTCCAGCAGCTTCAGCGAGGTCGTGAACCGCGCGCCGTTGCGCCGCCCGCCGGGCCCGAAATGGGTCACCGACTGCGCGGCGTCCAGCACCGCTTTGGGATCGGCGTCACCGAGGTCCGTCATCATCACCGAACAGCAGATGTCGGCCGAATGCATGCCTGGATGAATGGCGTTGCGCGTCGCGATCACGCCCCCGACGGGAATCGTGCCGACCGGCCCTGCGGGGCAGGCATCGGGCATGATTGCGCCTGCGACCACGGTCGGCGTGCGCATTACCTCGCGCATGGTCATCCGGACCTTGGCGATGTTGTCGATCTCGTCCGGGGTTTCCGCGGCGATGTTCTGGTGGAACGGCACCGCGTCCGGCGCGTGCAGGGGCAGCTGGGGAACCGGCTTCGGCCGTTCCGCGTCCAGCGCCTGGCGGATATCGGATAGCGGTGTGCCAGCCGCGCGCATGTCATTGGCGCGCGCCAGAAGCGCCGGAAACTGCTTGCCCGGGACATGGCCCCAGTCGGTCAGGTCCTTACCGGTGATCGGTGCGGTCATGAAATCTTCAGCCATCGTCATCACTCGTTCAGTTTCGTGGTTTCCCGGTCATTCGCGGTCGGGAAACCGTGTTCTTGAGCGTACCGCCGTGGGTTGGACGAACCGTGGTGGGGCCGATCGGGTTTGACGACGACCGGCCCCGGCAGTCTTTCAGCGGACACGGATTTGCCCGCTCTTTCGCTCTCTTCTCTTCTCGTGGGGTGACGATGCCATGCATGTGGCAGGCCGCGAACGGAAATGCTGTTTCGGGATAAGTGTCAGATTTGGCGACGAAATTGCCCGGTTTGCCGTGAGGGGGTGGTTCGCGTACGATACAAAAAGATAAGTATTTAGATCATGGGATAACCACATGCGGAACGTGGTCATCGGCTTTCTCGGGGTCAAGCTTGACCAGGGCCGCAAACGCCGCTGGAAGCCTACGCTGAGCCTGCTTGATCATGACGGGTTCGACGTCGGTCGGCTGGAGGTGCTGTACGACCACAAGTTCAACCGGCTGGCCCAGCAGGTGAAGGCCGAGGTCGAGGCGGCCTCGCCCGAGACCGAGGTCGTGCTGAACCGGCTGGACCTGGATGATCCCTGGGATTTCGAAGAGGTCTACGCCAAGCTTTTCGACTTTGCGCGGGCCTACGGGTTCGACGAGGACCGCGAGCGGTATCACGTCCACCTGACCACCGGGACGCATGTCGCCCAGATCTGCTGGTTCCTGCTGACCGAAAGCCGCCATGTCCCGGCCCACCTGATCCAGACCGGCCCCCCGCGCGAGGAAGGTGGGATCGGAACGCTGGATATCATCGACCTGGACCTTCGCCGCTACAATGCGTTGCAGCAGCGGTTCGACAGCCTGTCGCAAGGGTACAGCGACCTGTTGAAAGGCGGGATCGAGACGCGCAGCCCGACCTACAATCGCGTGATCGACCAGGTCGAGCTGGTGGCAAGCTCCAGCACCGCGCCGATCCTTCTGCAGGGAGAGCCGGGCACCGGGAAGACGGAGCTCGCGCAGCGGATCTATGATCTGAAGCTGGATCGCCGACAGATCAAGGGGCGGCTGGTTCATGTCAACTGCGCCACGCTGATCGGAGAGAACGCGATGGCGATGCTGTTCGGGCAGCGGCGCGGGCACACCGGAGTGGCGGGGTCCGAACGCTCGGGCCTGCTGCGCGAGGCTGATGGCGGGGTGCTGTTCCTTGACGAGGTGGACGAACTGGGCCTGCGCGAGCAGGCGGTGCTGCTGCATGCGATCGAGACCGGGCGCTACTACCCGCTGGGATCGGACTTCGAAGTGACGAGTCGTTTCCAGGTGGTGGCCGCGGCCAACCGCGATCTGCGGGCGCGCACGGCGACCGGGCGGTTCCGGCCCGACCTTCTGAGCCGCCTGAGCGGCTGGACGTTCGAACTGCCGCCGCTGCGTCAGCGGCAGGAGGATGTCGAGGCGAACCTGATGTTCGAGTTGCGCCGGATCGAAAAGGATCTGGGCATCCGCTATGGCTTCAACCTGGATGCGCGAGAGCGCTACGTGAAATTCGCGCGCGATCCCTCGACCCGATGGGCAGGGAATTTCCGCGATTTCGGCGCCTCGGTGCGCCGGATGTGCGTTCTGGCGCCGCGCGGGCGCATCACCCGCCCGATGGTCGAGGAGGAGATCCTGCGCCTGCGCGACCACTGGGGGCTATCCAGCGGCGACGAGGATGCAGTCCTGCTGCGCGGGCTGATGGGGCGGCGGGCCGAGCACATCGACTTGTTCGACCGTGCGCAACTGGCCGAAACGGTGCGGGTGTGCCGCAACGCGACCAGCCTGAGCGATGCGGGGCGCACGTTGTTCGCCGTCTCGCGGCAGCAGCGCAAGACGACGAATGACGCGGACCGGCTGCGCAAATACCTGGCGCGGTTCGACCTGGATTGGGATGCCGTGAACGCGCGGTAGTGCTTGCGCGCCCGGCGTCGGCGGAGCCTAGTTGTCGATCTCGTTCGAGCGCGCAATCAGGTCCACACCCATCTGCGCCAGCAACTCGGTATAGTCGAGCAGCACCCAGTTCTCGATGATCCGGTCTTCGGTGCAGCGGTAGAAGTCCATCACCCGCAGCGTCAGCGCGCGGCCGTCGGCCTTCTGGCCAAGGTAGTCGCCCTGGAAGGTCATCGTCATCGACGGCCAGCCGGACACCGCAGCGTAGTTGCCGTCGCCGATCCGGCAGTAGTGGTTGCCGCCCTTGCGGTCGGGGAAGGCGCGCAGGAACGCCTCGCGGTGATCCTTCACGAACCCCTCCCAGCGGTAGTTCGAACCGATCCCGGCCGGCCCGTACCACATCATGTCCTCGTGCCAGGTGCCGCCCTGGCCGGTCTGCGCCTCGGAGCCAAAGGTCTTGGGGTCAAAGACGTGGAGCGCGCCCAGCATCCGTTCGACGATGTCCAGGCTGGCTTCGCCGTCGCCCGTGGCTGGCAGCACGCCGTCGTGGGTCGCGGGGCCGGGGAACAGCGTTTCCAGCCCGTAAGAGAAGGGCAGGGGGAAGCGCCCCGCCTGCCGCATCAGGTCGGGCAGGTCGAGGATGATCCGGGCCTGGGCGATCCGGCCGCCTTCGATCCGGTAGAACTCTCCGGCGCGCAGGAAGGCCAGGTGGTCAGACGGCCGGATACCGAACAGCGGGGCGGTGAAGTTGCCGACATAATGCGTGACGCTGGCGACCCAGTCGCCGCCCTCGGCCCGGCGGTTGGGGCCACCGATAAAGATCTCGTCCCGGCGGCGGGCGTGGGACAGCGCCGCCCGTAGCGGCAGAAGGAAACCTTCCAGCACTTCCCGGGGACCGGTCAGCCGCTCGACCGGGGCCGAGACGTCCCAGGTGCAATCTGGTGTCAGGGCCTTGTCCAGCAGGGACGGAAGCTCGGCCTCGGGGGCCGATATCAACTTGTCGAGTAGGCCGTGGG
>JBFHFG010000370.1:0-4083 GCA_041583815.1 Halovulum sp. | reverse complement strand
CCATAGGGCACCAGGCCGACGCGCCGCTCGGCGGCAAAACGAACGACCGCGGCCACTTCTTCGGTCGAGACGGGGCGCACAAGCGCCACGGCGGCACCATGAGCGCGGCCGCGCGGATCTTCAGCATAAGCGGGAGGCACCGCGCCGACACGGCCCTCGGGCAACGTCTCGGCCAGCGCCTGGACGATTTCGGGCGTCACGGCAGTCACGGTCATCGGCAAGTCTTCAATCGTCGCTCGCATCGAAATAGCGGGGTTGCAGGACGCGCACCGTAGGCGCGCGCGGCAACGTGCGCAAGCTGACCGTCAGCGCACTGCCGGTGGTCTCTTCGATGGCGAACTCGTCGGACATGCCGGTCAGGAACCGGCTCAGCGTACCACGCCCGAACCAGTGCATCGGCAGTACCAGCCGCGACTTCAACCGCTTCAACACCCGCGTCATGGTCGGCAGGTCCAGGGTCATGCCGCCATCGACCGGCGCCATCACGATATCCAGCCGCCCGATCGCGGCATACTGCTGCTCGGTCGGCTCATGGTGCAGGTGGCCCAGATGCCCGATACACAGGCCCGCAACCTCGAAGATGAAGATCGAATTGCCGTCCGTCTCGCGCCCCCCGCCCGAGCGGATGTCCGTGGTTACGTTGCGGATCAGGATCTCGTCATCCAGCACCAGGCGATGTTCGGCAGGGCCGGCACCGTCGCCCCAGCCGCGCAGGACATGCGCGATTCGCGGATCGGGGTTCGCCGTCCAGTGACTGGAATGGGCGTGGTTCATCGTCACCACGTCCGGCACCACGTCCGCGCCGATGAAACCGGTGAAATCCGTCGCGATCCCGCGCCCCGAGGGCGTCTCGATCAGGAACATCGAATGGTCGATATAGCTGATCCGAACCTCTTCGCTGGTCAGGCCGTCGCCGAACGCCGCAAAATGGATGTTCGAGAATGCGTTGTCGGCCAGGGCGATGCAATGGCTTTGCAGGCCCTGCGCCGAAGCCGGGGCGGCCCATCCAGCCAGGCCGCAGGCGATTGCGACCAGGTATGCTGACAGTCTGCGCATGTCGTGCTTCCTTTCGTTGCCAGTGCCTCCGCGCCGCCCGCCCCGTCCGCACCGGGCTTGAACCTGCCCGGCATGCGCTATTGTTTCGACCATGAGTACGGTCGAGTCATCGCCAGCCCCCGCCGCATCGGCGACGCGGGCCCGCAACGTCACCATACACGTGGCAAGCCTGTCCTGCACCAAACTCGCGGACGGGCTGATCGACCCCAAGCTGGTGCTATCCTGGCTGCTGACCTCGCTGGGAGCGCCCGCGCTGGTGATCGGTCTGCTTGTCCCCGTCCGCGAGGCGGGCGCGCTGCTGCCGCAGCTCTTCATATCGGCCCGGATCCGGGCGATGCGCGCGGCCCGCTATGCCTGGGCGGGGGGCAGCGCGGCTCAAGGCGTGGCGGCTGCTGCCATTGCCGGGACCGCATGGCTGCTGGACGGCGCGCTTGCCGGCGCGGTGATCGTGGCATTGCTGGCGGCACTGGCCGTGGCGCGCAGCGTCTGCTCGGCCAGCTACAAGCACGTGCTGGGCAAGACGGTTGCAAAGCGCACCCGCGGGCGCACCACGGGACTGGCCGGTTCCATCGCCGCAGCCGGCGTGCTGGCCTTCGCCGCGACTCTGACCTTCGGCCCGGGTGCCAGCCTCGGCTTGGTCACCGGCGCCATCATCCTTGCGGCAAGCCTGTGGTTGGCGGCAGCCGCCCTGTTTACCCGGCTGGACGAGCCGGAAAGCTCCCACGACGGCGACACCGATGCCGCCAGTTCAGCGCTGCGCAACCTGAAACTGCTGCGCACCGACACGGCCCTCCGCCGCTTCATCCTGACCCGCGGCCTACTGATCACCACCGCGCTCGCCCCGCCGTTTGTTGTGACGCTGGGCGAAGCCTCGCTGGATCGGCTCGGCTGGATGGTCGCGGCCTCATCGCTGGCGGCGCTTGTGTCCAGCGTTGTCTGGGGCCGGTTGTCGGACCGGTCGTCGCGCAAGGTACTGATCTTGTCGGGGGCGGTCTCAGCCGCGATCCTGGCCGCCACCGCCCTGCTGGGCGAGGGAAGCTCGGCCGCGGTGACCGCGGCGCTGCTGTTCGGCCTGATGATCGCCTACCAGGGCGTGAGGCTGGGCCGGTCCACCCATCTGGTCGATATGGCAACCGAGGATACCCGTGCCGCCTATACTGCGGTTTCGAACACGGCCATCGGGCTGCTGCTGCTGGCTGGTGGTCTTTACGGCGTCATCGCTCACACCTTCGGCACCGTGCCCGTTCTGTGGCTGATGGCGGCGCAATCCGCCCTTGGCGCGCTGGCCGCTACGACGCTCTCGGAGGTACAGCAGCAGGGCTGACACCCTCCACCCGGCCGCGCCTATCGCTGCGCAGGTTGGCATAGAGCACATGCGTCCGCCACCGCCCGGCGATCTGCAAATAGCTTTGCGCGACACCCTCGTACTTGAACCCCGCACCTTCCAGCAAAGAACGGGAAGGCGTGTTCTCGGGCAGCGTCGCAGCCTCGATCCGGCTCAGGCCCAGGTCGCGGAACGCATAGTGGACCAGCGCCAGCACGGCCTCGCGCATATAGCCCTGGCGCGCGTGCGGGGACCCGATCCAGTAGCCCACCGTCGCAGACTGCGCCGGCCCCTTGCGGATGTTGTCCAAGGTGATGCCGCCCAGAAGTGCCCCGTCCGAGCGGCGGATCAGGAACAGCGGCAGCGCCCTTTCCTGGTCCATGGCACGGGCCGCCCAGGTGACGCGGTCGCGAAACGCCCGGCGCGAGGTCTGATCGGCGGCGCGCACCGGCTCCCAGGGTTGCAGGAAGGCCTCGGATTCACGCCGAAGCTCGACCCAATCGGCGTGGTCTTCCATCACGGGCAGGCGCAGCACCATGCGCTCGGTGTCGATGGACAGTCGCGCGCGCCGCAGGAACATGGGCCCCGCCGTCAGGCCGCCAGACGCGCCCGGATCCCCTCGTGATCCGGCGCCGCCGACACGGGCCCGTATAGTGCCAACGCAGGTTGCGCCGCGACGCAGACCTGCTCTCCATACGCGGCCAGATCGGCGCGCGTGACGGCGTTGATCTTGGCGACCGTCTCCTCCACTTCGGGAACGCGGTCCCAGATAGAGACCATGCGCGCCAGCCGCTCGCACCGCCCCGAGGCGCTTTCCAGCCCCATCAACATACCGGCCTTCATTTGCGCGCGGGCGCGCTCCAGCTCGGCGTCGGTGACATCTTCCGGCAGTCGGCGCATCTCGTCGATGACCACCTGCACCAGTTCGGCGACGCTGTCCTCGGCGGTGCCGGCATAGATCATCAGCGATCCGCTGTCCGCGTAGGACGCCGTCTGCGCAAAGATCGAATAGCACAGGCCCCGCTTCTCGCGGGCTTCCTGGAACAGGCGCGAGGACATGCTGCCACCCAGGATACCGGCATGCAGCTGCCCCGCGTAAACCCGGTCGTCCAGGTATCCGGGGCTTTCCAGCGACATCGCGAAATGGGCCTGCTCCAGCCCACGCAGAACGCGGCGCTCACCGCCCTGGAAACGTGCGGCCTCGACCGCGCCGGTGCTGCGACGGGTCATTCCACCGAACAGGCGCTCGGCCTCGGCCACGATACGGTCATGGTCCACCTTGCCCGCCGCCGAAACGATCAGGCGTTCGGGCCCGTAATGCCCCTGCACAAAGCGCGTCAGGTCCTCGCGTTGAAAGGCCGAAACCCGCTCGGGCGGACCAAGGATCGGACGGCCCATGCTCTGCGACGGGAACGAGACTTCCTGCAGCCAGTCGAAAATAATGTCGTCCGGCGTGTCATGCGCCTGGCCGATTTCCTGCAGGATCACGCCGCGCTCGGTCTCGATCTCGCGCGGATCGAAGGCGGGGTTCAGCAGGATATCGCCCAGCACGTCCAGCGCCAGCGGCACGTCCTCGGCCAGGACGCGCGCGTAATAGGCCGTCATCTCGCGGCTGGTATAGGCATTGATATAGCCGCCCACGTCCTCGATCGTTTCCGCGATCTGCAGGGCCGACCGGCTGGCCGTGCCCTTGAAGGCCATGT
>JBFHFG010000369.1:0-4085 GCA_041583815.1 Halovulum sp. | reverse complement strand
CGGCGGGTTCATGGCGCTGTGGATCATCGGCTACGGCGCGGTGCAGGCCTGGGCGCCCAAGCTGCTGCGCGCCGAGGGCCGCAGCGTGGATGAGGTGATCCGCATGGCGGTGACCTGGGTCGGCGCGCTGACGCTGATCCCCGCCGCGCTGGCGCTGGCCTCGGTGCTGGCGGACGGGCCTCAGCCGTGGCTGACGGGGGTATTGATCGCGGGGCTGCTGCTGTTCGGGGCGGTGTTCGCTGTGAACTCCTCGGTTCACAGCTATTTGATCCTGGCCTTCACCCGGTCGGAACGGGTCACGATGGACGTTGGGTTCTACTACATGTCCAACGCCGCCGGACGCCTTCTGGGCACGCTTCTGTCGGGCCTCAGCTACCAGGTCGGGGGTCTGCCCCTGTGCCTGGGAGCGGCGGCCGCGATGGCGGGGTTGAGCTGGATCTGCGCCGGGCGGTTGTCCCGGCACAGGGCGGTGGCCGCTGGATCTTCGCGCCCGATGGGTTAACTTTCCGACGATAAAACTGTCCAACAACGAGGCTCCACATGACCTTTACCCGTCGCCGCGCCCTGGCATCCGGGGCGTCCGCCCTTGCCGCCATCACCGTCCTGCCTCTGCGCGCCCGCGCCATGGACCATGCAGACAGCTTCGCCACCACCAGTGGCGAGGTGAAGGTGCACCCGATCTCGCACGCGTCCTTCGTGATGGAGACGCCGGGCATGGTGATCCATGTCGACCCGGTGGGCGAGGCCGAGGCCTACGCCGACTTGCCTGCGCCGGACCTGATCCTGATCACCCACGAACATGGCGATCACTTCAAGCCCGAGACGCTGGCTGCGCTGGTCACAGACGAGACGAAGCTCATCACAAACCCCGGTGTCTATGACAAGCTGCCCGAGGATCTGAAGGCCCGTGCCACCGCCATCGGCAACGGCGAGCGGACCGAGGCGGGCGCGATCTCGATCGAGGCGATCCCGGCCTACAACATGACCGAGGATCGGCTACAATATCACCCGAAAGGCCGCGACAACGGGTATATTCTGGGGATCGACGGGCTGACCGTCTATGTCGCCGGCGACACCGAGGATATCCCCGAGATGCGTGCGCTCAGCGGCATCGACGTCGCCTTCCTGCCGATGAACCTGCCCTACACGATGACGGTCGATCAGGCAGCCTCGGCCGTGGCCGAGTTCAAGCCGGCCCATGTCTACCCGTACCACTATGGCGACAGCGATGTGGACCGGTTTGCGCAGCTGGTCTCCGAGCAGGCCGAGGGCGTCGAGGTGTTGCTGGGCGCCTGGTACCCGGACGACACCGCCTGAGGCGGCAGCCAAGACGCCGGGCCCGGACAGCGTAGCGTCCGGGCCCTGTTATTTCAGCAGCAGTTCCGTGACGCGGGCGATCACTCCCCCGGCAGGCCCGCGACTGCTGCCTGCGCCAGCGCCTTGCCACTGTCGAAAGCGGCCTCGACCCGCGCGCCAAGCGCCCAGTCGCCGCCCGCAAGCAGGCTGCCGTCGGCATTGGCCGCGAACGGGCGGCCAAGGGGGCGCGTCGTCATGGCAAAACGCCAGCGGTGCGCGGCCGCGTGTACTTGCGCGGGCAGGGGGCCGAGCAGCGCCAGCAGCCGGTCGCGCGCCTCGTCCTTTTCCAGCTCCAGGTGTGTCGCGCTCCATTCGGGCGTGGCGTGAACGACCCAGGCATGGGCCGCGTCCCGACCGGGGCGAGAGCCCGCGCGTGCCATCCAGCCGATCCCGTCCAACGGGTCTTGGGCTGCATCGGGCAGGTCAGGCGCGCGGTCGAAGGCCACCATCAGGGTCCAGCAGGGGGCGATCTCGACCTGCGCAAGCTCGGCCGCCAGCGCCGCGTCCGCAGACAGCAGCCTTGTCGCCTGCGGCGCGGGCGCGGTGCAGATCACGCGGTCGAACGGCCCCGCCACCGTGCCGTCCGCCAGTTTCAGCCGCCAGTGCCCGGCATCGGGCACCACGGCGTCGACCCCGGTGCGGAACGCGACCTCAAGCCCGTCCGCAAGATGCCGCAGCGGGGCGTTCATCTTCGGCACGCCGACAATGCGGCGGCGGTCGTCGCTCAGGCCATCGGGCGTCCATTCCGCCGCCTCGCCCCGCGCAACCGCGCCGTCCAGCCATTCCGCGAAGGGGGCGCCTCGCGCGGTCATGAACTGCGCGCCGTGGTCGAAGGCCAGCCCATCCGCCCGCCGCGTTGCCATGCGCCCGCCCAGGCCCCGGCTCTTCTCGAACACCTGCGGGTCCAGCCCGGCCTCCTTCAGTGCGTGGGCGCAGGTCAGTCCGGCAAGGCCGGCGCCGATCACGGCGATGGTGGGGGACATGGGGGCTCCTTTCCGTCGTGCTGCCAGAAAGCTAGCGGTGGGCGGGCGCGCGTCCACTTCCGCCCGTCCGCGATCCGCGCTAGAAGGCCCGCATGGCGCTGACCCTGACCGACCTCCGCGCGCTCTGCGATCTGCCCTTCGACGAGTTGATCGACGTGCGCGCCCCCTCCGAATACGCCGAAGATCATGTTCCCGGCGCGACCAGCCTTCCCGTGCTCTCGGACGAGGAACGGGCGCAGGTCGGCACGATCTACACCCGCGTCGACCGGTTCGAGGCGCGCAAGATCGGCGCCGCGCTGGTGGCGCGGAACGCGGCGGCACACCTTGAAGGACCTCTACGTCACCGCCCCGGCGGCTGGCGGCCGCTGGTCTATTGCTGGCGCGGCGGTCAGCGCTCGGGGTCGTTCGCGTCGATCCTGGCGCAGATCGGCTGGCGGGTGGACACGCTCGATGGCGGCTACCGAAGCTATCGGCGGCTGGTGGTGGACGCGATGCACAAGACGCCGCTGCCGTACCGGCTGGTGCTGCTGGACGGCGACGCCGGCACCGCGAAAACAGATCTGCTGCACCGGCTGCGCACTCGCGGGCACCAGGTGCTGGACCTCGAAGGACTGGCGGCTCATCGCGGCTCGATCTTCGGCGCGACAGGGCGGGCGCAGCCCAGCCAGAAGGCGTTCGAGGGCGCCATCGCCGTGCAACTGGCCGCCATGGACCCGGACCGCCCGGTGCTGGCCGAAGCCGAGTCGAGCCGCGTCGGCGCGGTGCAGATCCCGCCAAGCGTCTGGGCCGCCATGTGCGCCGCTCCCCGGCTGCACATTTCGGCCCCGGTCGAGGAACGCGCCCGCTACCTCGTCCGCACCTATGCCGACCTGACCGAGGATCCCGCCACGCTCGCCCCGATCCTCGACGGCTTGCGTCCGCTGCAGGGGCACGAGCGCGTCGACCGCTGGCAAGAACTGGCCGCGGGGGGCGCTTTCGAGACGCTGGCGCTGGAACTGATCCGTGACCACTACGACCGGCGCTACCGCAAGCATCGCGCCCGCCACGCCGGGCCAAGCGATCGCGACATCGCGCTCGACCGCCTCGATCCCACAGCTCTCGATGCCGCCGCCGCCCGGCTCGAGGCGGAACTCGCTACGCTCTCGCTGCAGCCCGTCGCTGCGGGCTGAAGCGCCCCGCCTTCTTTATCCCCAAAATACTCCCGCCGGAGGCATCCGACGCTGCCAGACGCGCCGCCGCCCCGAAATGTCAGTCCACCGCCACGATCGGCGCGCCTTCGACGACTGCGCCGATCACCGCCGCCTCATGGCCCGCATCCCGCAGTGCCTGAAGCAACCCCGCGGCGTCCGCTTCGGAAACCGCCGCCAGCAGCCCGCCCGCCGTCTGCGGGTCGAACAGCAGTGCCGCCGCGGCCGTCTCTGGCACGACTACCGGTCCGGCCCCGGCCCGGTTCGCTTCCCAGAGGGTCGAACGAACGCGAGCCGCCGCCAGCCGCTCGGCCCCCGGCAGCAGTGGCACCGAGGCCAGGTCCAGTCGCGCCGAAACCCCCGAGGCTGCCATTATCGCCCCAAGATGCCCCGCAAGCCCGAAACCGGTTACGTCGGTCATGGCGTGCGCGCCCGACAGGATCCGCGCCGCCGTGGCCTGGGACTGCTGCATCGCCTCCAGCGTCGTCAGTACCTCGTCGCCGGTCGCTTTCAACGCCATCTCGCCAGCAAGCACGGTGCCCGAGCCGATGGGCTTGGT
>JBFHFG010000368.1:0-4091 GCA_041583815.1 Halovulum sp. | reverse complement strand
GTGGCGACGAACGCCTTCGCCTACTGGAACTCGGACCGGCTGGCGCTGCGGATGCACAACGCGCACCCGGTCACCCGCATGTCCCACCCCGAACTGTGGGACATGGTCGCCCGTCTGGCCCGCAAGGCCGACCTGCCGATGCCCAAGGTCTATTTGATCGATGCGCGGCAGGCGAACGCCTTCGCCACCGGGCGCAACCCGGAAAACGCGGCCGTGGCGGTCACCGCCGGGCTGCTGCACAACCTGTCCGCCCCCGAGGTCGAGGGCGTGATCGCACACGAACTGGCCCATGTGCGCAACCGCGACACGCTGATCATGACCATCGCGGCGACCATTGCCGGGGCAATCTCGATGCTGGCCAACCTGGGGTTCCTGTTCGGCGGAAACCGCGAGCGGGGCCATTTCGGCATCCTGGGCGTGCTGATCGCGGTGTTCCTGGCGCCGCTGGCGGCCGCGCTGATCCAGATGACCGTCAGCCGCACCCGCGAATACGCTGCCGACGCCGGAGGCGCAGAGATCAGCGGCAACCCGCTGGCGCTGGCCTCGGCACTGGGCAAGATCTCGCAGCAGGCGAAATGGGTGCAGATGCCCTCGGCTGAGACGCACCCGAACTCAGCCCATATGTTCGTGATCAACCCGCTGATCGGGATGCGGCTGGACCGGATGTTCTCGACCCACCCGCCGGTGGAACGGCGCATCGCCGCGCTCGAGGCGATGGCGTCCAACGGCCAGTACCGCCGCCCCGGCCCGCCGCCCCGGCGCAGCAGCGACAGGCGCAGCCCGATTCCCGTGGTCCGCCGCCAGTGACCCGCCCCAGCGCCCCCACCCCGCCGCCGCCCGGTCTTGCCGCCCGCCGTGCCGCCGCCCGCCTGCTGCGCGGCGTAGTGGACATGCGCCGCACGCTGGCCGACCTGACCGCCACCGGTGGCGACCTGGACACGCTGGACCCGGCGGACCGCGCCCGCGCCACCGCCATCGCGACCGGCGTGCTGCGGCACCTCGATGCGCTGGACGCGGTGCTGACGCCGATGCTGCGCAAGCCGCCCCCGGCCCCCGTGCACCACGCCCTGCGTATCGCCGCATGGGAGATCCTGGTCGACGGCACCGCCGGATATGCCGCCGTGGATGGCGCGGTGCGGCAGGTGCAGGCGACCGGCAAGTACAAGCACCTGTCGGGGCTGACCAACGCCGTCGCCCGACGGCTGTCGCGCGAGGGACAGGCTGCCTGGGACGCACGCCCCGCCCCGGCCCTGCCCGGCTGGCTGGCCAAACCCGTGGCCCGCGCCTGGGGCCCCGAGGCCGCCGCCGCCATCGCCGCCGCCCACCTGGTCCCGCCACCGCTGGACCTGACGCTGCGCGCCCCGGCAGAGGCCGACGCGCTGGCCGAAGCACTTGGCGCGCAGCTGTTGCCCACCGGCAGCCTGCGGCTGGCCTCTCCGGGACAGGTCAGCGCGCTGCCGGGGTTCGACGAAGGGCGCTGGTGGGTTCAGGACGCCGCCGCCGCGATGCCGGTGCGGATGCTGGGCGATGTCCGGGGCTTGCAGGTCGTGGATCTGTGTGCCGCGCCGGGCGGCAAGACCATGCAGTTGGCCGCCAGTGGCGCGGACGTGACCGCGGTGGACCTGTCGGACAGTCGGCTGGATCGCCTGCGCCAGAACCTCTCGCGCACCGGGCTTGCGGCAAGGGTGATTGCCGCCGACGCGCTTGAATGGGCACCAGCGCAGCCGGTCGACGTGGTGGTTCTGGACGCGCCATGTTCGGCCACCGGCACGCTGCGGCGGCACCCGGATCTGCCCCACGCCCGGCCCGCGCCGGATCTTGCACCGCTGTTCGACTTGCAGGCCGCGCTGATCGACCGCGCGCTGGGCTGGCTGAAACCGGGCGGGCGGCTGCTGTACTGCACCTGCTCGTTGCTGTCGCGCGAGGGCGAGGCCCAGGCTGCAGCCGCGCTGGACCGGCATCCCGACCTGCGCATCGCGCCGCATCGCCCTGCCGGCACCGACGACGTCTGGTGGACCGCCGAGGGCCACCTGCGTCTGCGCCCGGACTACTGGCCCGAGCACGGCCACATGGACGGCTTTTTCGCCACGGTGCTGGCAAAGCCGGGCGGGTGAGGTGACAGCGCCGCAGCACCCGCGTAAGCTGATGCCGCGACTGCGAGAAAGGGCCGCAACACCCGTGTCCGGACCACTGTCCACCCTGACCGATAGCCTGCACCGCCTGCAGACCCGCCGGGCCGAGGCGCGCACCCGCCAGCGGATGCGCGACCTGACCGGCGGCCGGGTGTTCCTGGGCCTGCGCCACGCGCCCGAGGCACGCGATTTCGGCGACTTCACCGCCGCCCGCGACGTGCTGGACGGCACCCTCGTGCTGGGCGGGTTCCGGGTGCCGCTTCGGGGCCTGACGCCCTGGGAACTGGACCTGCCGTCCGAGGCGCTGACGCAGCGGCTGCACGGGTTCGGCTGGCTGGACGACATGGCCGGGCTCAGCGGCAAGCTGGCGCGCGCACGGGCGCAGGCCTGGGTGCTGGGCTGGCTGGACCGCTTTGCCGACGGCACCGGTCCGGGTTGGTCCCCGGCCTGCGCCGGTCAACGCCTGCGCCGCCTGCTGGTGCACCTGCCGTTCCTGGAGCGCGGCCTGCCGCCCGCGTCGCTGACCCGCCTGCACCAGGCGCTGACGCAGCACGCCGCCTATCTGAAGGGTACCTGGACCGAAGAGACCGAGGCCGTCGCGCAGATCAAGGCGCTGTCCGGGCTGGCCTTCGGCGCGATCTGCCTAGAAGGCTTTGACGAGGATCTGCCGGTCGCGCGCGATGCGCTGCGCCGTTTCGCGCAGGACACGGTTTCGGAAAAGGGCGGTATCCCGCCCCGCCAGCCCACCGCGCTGCTGCGCCTGTTCCGCGAGCTGCTGCACCTGCGTGCGCTGTTCGAGGCCGCCGGCCAGCCGCCCCTGCCCGAGGTCGAGGCCGCGATCACCCGGATCGCGCCGACGCTGCGCGCGCTGCGCATGGGCGACGGCACGCTGGCACGGTTTCACGGCGGCGGCGCGGGCGTCGAGGGCCAGCTGGACATGGCCCTGGCCGAAGCCCGCTGCCGCGCCCGGCCGCGCGCGCGCCCGGCGATGGGGTTCGTGCGCCTGCATGGCGGCCGTACGCAGGTCATCGTCGATTGCGCCCGGCCGCCCGCGCGTACCCCGGCGGCACATGCCAGCACGCTGGGGTTCGAGATGTCCTCGGGGCGGCACCCGATGATCGTCAATGTCGGACCGGCGCTGTCGCACATGCCCGACTGGCTGCGCGCGCCGCGCACGACCGCCGCGCACAACACGCTGGCGCTGGACACGACCTCGTCCTCGCGCTTCGCGCCGCTGCGCGCCGCCGGAAAGCCCGACCTGGATGCGCTGCAGGCCCGGCCCTCGATGGTGTCGCTTGCGCAGGCGCAGGACATCACCGGGATGTGGATCCAGGCGCGCCACGACGGCTATCTCGAGGATTACGGCCTGCTGCACGAACGCCGCCTGTTCGTCAGCGCCCTGGGCGAGCAGATCCACGGCGAGGACGTGCTGCTGTCCCCCGACCAGAAGGCGCGGCGCCGGTTCCTGGCGCGGATCAAGGGTGCGGCCAAGCTGGGCGTCGGCCTGTCGGTGCATTTCCACCTGCACCCGGATGTCGAGGCCGAGCTGATGCGCTCCACCGACAGCGTGCGCCTGCACCTGCCTGGCGGCGAGGTCTGGCTGTTCCGCCACCAGGGCGGCCTGATGGATGTCGAGACCAGCGCCTACCTGGACCCCGGCCTGCCCGAGCCGCGCGCCGCCCGGCAGATCGTCGTGCGCGGCCGCGCCACCAGTGCCGCGGCCGAGATCAGCTGGAGCCTGGTGCGCCAGGTCGCGGCCCCGCGCCCGGCCCCCCCGCGGCCCCGCTGACCCCCGGCTTGCCCGCCCGCGTCAGGCAGCACCATTGACGCCCACCGGGCAGAGCGGCACATAGGCCGCCGCGATCGAGGGGCACGCTGTCGCGGGCGGCATCCGGGCCGAAAGGTGATCCGCGCGCAGGCACCCCTGCGGGAACCGTGCAAGATCCAGCGCAAGGGCCT
>JBFHFG010000367.1:0-4113 GCA_041583815.1 Halovulum sp. | reverse complement strand
GGTTTCCAGCGCGCCAGCTCCTCGGGCACGTCGGCCTCGCGCAGCAGGTGCGAGGCGAGGTTCTCGATCGACGGGTTGTGGCCGACAAGCAGCAGGACGTTCGCCTCTTGCCGGGTGATCGCCCCCAGCACCTGCCCCGAGGCGGCGTCATAGAGTTCCTTGGTCAGACGCAGCGGGCAGTCGGATTCCAGGCCCAAAGCCTCCCACGTTTCGCGGGTGCGGTGCGAGGCCGAGACTAGCGCCTTCTGCGGCAGGTGGCCCTTTTCGCGCAGCCAAGCGCCGACGGCCTGTGCACCACGCGTGCCACGCGGGCTGAGCGGGCGGTCGAAATCCTCGACCCCTTCGGGGCGGTCGGACTTTGCGTGGCGCATCAGAATCAGGGTTTTCATTCGGGGCTCCCGGTGAATGCGGCCATATGAAAGGCCGATTGGTCGGTGCGGCGCAACCCCTGGCCCACCGGACAGGCGCGGCGGACGAGGCAGCCGTGGCGGCAGGCCGCGCCGAATGGCGTGGCGATGTGCGCCCGGCAGGCGGGCACGTCATAGCCGCCGGGTGTCAGCGCGCGTGGTGGGCAGGCGGTGCGGCAGGGTTGGTCCGCGCAGGTCTCGCAGGGGGAAGTCGAGGGGCGCGGGGCGATGGTGTCGCGCAGCGCCAGCGCGCCGCGGAAGGACACCATCAGGCCCTGGGTGTCGTGCACCAGCAATGTCACCGGCGACGGGTGGATGCGGCCCGTGCGCAGGGCCCAGCCGATGAACGGGTGCCACGGCGGCCCGCCAAACGGGTAGAGCGCCCTTGCGCCGAGGTCCCGTGCCACGGCATCGAGCGTGCGGCGCGACCAGCGGTCGAGCGGGTCCGGCAGGCCATCTGCCGCCTCGGGCGAGGCGCGGAACACGGGCCACATGGCGGGGCCGTCCGGGCCGACCAGCGCCAGCGTGCGCGTCCCCTCGGGCAGGGCGTCGCCCGGTTCGGGGGCGAGCGTGCCCAGCACGGTCAGGCCATGCTGGGCAAGCGCCGCGGTAAGCCGGGCGGCGGTCATCTCAGGGCTTGGGCTGCGCCCGGATCAGCGTGCCGGCGCCATGCTCGGTGAACAGTTCCAGCAGGACGGCGTGGGGCGCGCGGCCGTCCACGATGACCACGGCGCGTACGCCGCCGTCGATGGCGTCCAGCGCGGTCTGCGTCTTGGGAATCATGCCACCCGCGATCACGCCGTCATCGGTCAGCTTGCGGACCTGTTCCGAGGTCAGGTTGGTGATCACGTCGCCGTCGCCGTCCTTGACCCCGGCCACGTCGGTCAGCAGCAGCAGGCGGTCGGCCTTCATCGCCGCGGCGATGGCCCCGGCGGCGTTGTCGCCGTTGATGTTGAACGTCTCGCCGTTCGCGCCGCTTCCCAGCGGGGCCACGACCGGGATGAAATCGCTGTCCAGGAAGGTGCGCAGCACCGCAGGGTTGACCTGTGTCGGTTCACCGACGAAGCCCAGATCCTCGCCCTTGGGGCCGGTGGCCTTGTCGCAGACGATCAGGTTGGCATCCTTGCCGCTGAGACCCACGGCGCGGCCGCCTTGGGCGTTGATCGCCTGCACGATGCGCTTGTTGACGGTGCCCGAGAGCACCATCTCGACCACCTCGACGGTGGCGGCGTCGGTGACGCGCTTGCCGCCGACAAAGCTGGACTGGACGCCCAGCCGGTCGAGCATCTGGTTGATCATCGGGCCGCCGCCGTGGACCAGAACCGGGTGCACGTTGCATTGCTTCATCAGCACGATGTCGCGGGCGAAGCGGGTCATCGCCTCGTCGTCGCCCATGGCATGGCCGCCCATCTTGATGACGACCGTCGCGCCGTCATAACGCTGGAGATAGGGCAGGGCCTCGGACAGGGTGCGGGCGGTGGCGATCCAGTCGCGGTTCATGGCCTGTGACTTCTCCATTCCAAGGACTCCCCGGGGCGTGCAAATGCGACTTGCATAGGTAATATCGGCGAAACGATCCAGCCGAAACGAAATCGGAGGCCCGGATGCGGCATGCAGTGATGGGAATTCTCGTACTGGCGGCCTGCGCGCCGGTGCCCGCCGATCCGGTCTCGCGCGCCGGGACCTGTCGGCTGCTGTTCCAGGTCTATGACCGGGAGGTGGCGTTGCAGCCGCCGGGTATCCTGGACATGGACCGGGGGCCGCTGTTCGACCGGTCCGAGCCTGACCTTTCAGGGTTGCGGCAGTATCGCTGCGTGAGCTTCGCAAGCGACGTGGCCGGGGCCGAGGCGGACCTGTCGGCCTTTGCCGCCCTGCCGATGGGCACCGGGGCGGCGCGCTATGTCCACCTGGCGACGATGGCGGGGGACGATGCTGCCGCGGCGCTGGCGGCGCGGGTCCGGGCGCTGGGCTACCGGGTCGAGACGCGGGGCGCGCCGGGCCTGGGCCGGCGGGTGTTCGTGGGGCCGCTGCGTTCCCCGGCCGAGGTCGGCATGACGTTGCGGCTGGCCGAAGCGGTGGGGCTGGATGCGGCCTATACGCTCAGTCGGATACCATAGTCGCGATCGCTGCGCGCAGCGTATCCAGCCCTGCGCCGGTTTCTGATGAGGTCAGGATGATCTCGGGGTAGGCGGCTGCGAACTTCGCCAGCTTCTTGCGGGTCGCCGCGAGCGAGGCATCCAGGTCGGCGGCCTTGGGCTTGTCCGCCTTGGTCAGCACCACCTGGAACGGAACGGCGGCGACCGACAGAAGCTGCATGATTTCCTCGTCCACCGCCTTGATGCCGTGGCGGCTGTCGATCAGCAGGAAGGCGCGGCGCAGGTTGGCGCGGCCGGACAGGTAATCCTTCAGCAGCGCCTGCCACTTGGCGACGACCGCAACCGGCGCCTTGGCAAAGCCATAGCCGGGCAGGTCGACCAGGTAGAGCGGGCCGAGGGTGAAGAAGTTGATCTCTTGCGTACGTCCGGGCGTGTTCGACGCGCGGGCCAAAGCCTTGCGGCCGGTCAGCGCGTTGATCAGGCTTGACTTGCCCACGTTCGAGCGTCCGGCAAAGCAGATCTCCAGCCGGTCGCCGGGGGGCAGGCCGTCCATCGCGACGACGCCTTTCACGAACTCGGCGCGCTGGGCGAAAAGCAGGCGTCCGGCCTCGGCGATCTCGGGATCCGGGGTTTCGGCGATGGGGAAAGTTGGCGTTGTCATGTCGCGGCCTCAAGCGCGGCAAGGTCGGCGCCGCGGATGGCATTCAGGTTGCGGGTGATCTTGTCGGCGGGCCAGTCCCACCATGCAAGGTCGATCAGGCGGGCGGCGGTCTGCTCGTCGAAGCGGCGATTTACCTCGCGCGCGGGGTTGCCGGCGACGATGGTATAGGGCGCGACATCATGGGTGACGACGCTGTGCGCGGCGATGATCGCGCCCGCGCCCACGGTGACGCCGGGCATCAGCACGGCCTGGTGGCCGATCCAGACATCGGCGCCGATTACCGTGTCGCCCTTATGCTCCTGCATCCAGGTCTGTGGATCGAAACCTTCTTCCCAGCCGTGGCCGAAGATGTTGAACGGATAGGTCGAGAACCCGCTCATCGCGTGGGTGCCGCCGTTCATGAAGATCTGCACGCCGGTGGCGATGGCGACGAACGGCCCGATCACCAGCCGGTCGCCGAAGAACTCGAAGTGATGCAGAACGTTGCGGTCGAAGAACTTCTCGGGCTCGTGCGGGTCGTCGTAATAGCTGTAGGCGCCGACCTCGACATTCGCGCTGCCTTCGGCCAGCCGCCGCCGGTGGACCACGCGTTGGTAACCGTCCATCGGGTGCAGCGTGTCGGGGGAGGGGCCGTTCATATCGCCTCCACCGTGTCGTCGAGCGCGATCTGGCCGCCCTTGGTGACGACCGCGTAGACGCCGAACTGGGTGTGGTCCCAGCCCTCGCGCAGGGTGCCGAGGATGTCCGTGTCGCGCGCGCCGGTGTCGGGGTCGACATGGGTGGCAAGGCAGCGGCCGATGCGTTCGCGCACTTCCAGTTCCGCCTCGCCCACGCGGATGCTGCGCCCGACCCAGTCGAACTCGGCCCAGGGCGCCAGCCCGTCGAGCCAGAGGTTGCCCCGGAAGCGGCGCGGGTCCAGCGGCTTGCCGGCACGGGCGGACAGGTCGTC
>JBFHFG010000366.1:0-4133 GCA_041583815.1 Halovulum sp. | reverse complement strand
GGACGCCGCCGGTCCGGCGCTAGATAGTGAACCGTGCGTCTCCGGGCGCGCGGATCGCCAGCGACCGGCCAGCCACGCCGCACCGTAGAAGCATCCAAAGGCCCATTGGCCCGGAAAGTCATCGCATGTTCGCATTTTCGAATCTTATCGCCCCGTTTCAACGCGCCGACGGCCCCCCACCCAACGACAGCCTGCGCGGTTTCGTTGTCTGGGCGCTGCAGGGGGCGTGGCGCTGGATCGGGCTGACGGCGCTGCTGGGCGGGATCTCAGGCCTGACCGAGATCGCCTCGGCCTTCCTGATCGGCTGGGTGATCGACGATGCGCTGGCCTATGAGGGCAGCGGCTATCTTGCATCTCAATGGCCCGTACTGCTGGCGGTGGCGGCGTTCTACCTGTTGCTGCGCCCGGCGATCCTGGGGGTGAATGCGGCCATGTCGTCGCTGGCAATCGTGCCGAACACGACGCCGCTGGTTCTGTCGCGGCTGCACGCGCACGTACTGAACCAGCATATCCAGTTCTTCGACGACGACTTCGCAGGACGGCTGGCACAGAAGGCGATGCAGACCTCGCGCGCGTTGGTCGATGCCGCGGTCGAGATCTGCAACACGGTCGTTTTTGCTGGTGCGACGCTGATCGGCGCCGCTTTCCTTGTTGGCGGCATGGACTGGCGGCTGGCCATCGCCTTGCTGGTGTGGCTGGCGGCCTATGCCGCGCTGATCACCTTTTTCCTGCCGCGCATCCGCAAGCGCGCCAAGGCGCGGGCCGGCGCGCGCGCCGCGGTCACCGGGCAGTTGGTCGACACGCTGAGCAACATGAAAACGGTGAAGTTGTTTGCCCATACCGACCGCGAGGAAGGTGCCGCGCGCGCCGCCATCGGGCGTTTCCGCGGAACGGCGCTGGATTTCGGGCGGCTTTCGACCCGCTTCCGGATCCTGTTGAACATCATCGCGGGTGCCCTGCCGGTGCTGATGATCGGCGGCGCGCTGATGCTGTGGCAGTCTGGCGCCGCGACTGCCGGCGAGATCGCGACCGCCGGGATCATCTCGTCCCGAATCGGGCAGATGACCGGTTGGGTCAGCTTCACGGCGATGGGCATCTTTTCGCATATCGGCGAGGTCGAGGATGGAATGAAGACATTGACCCCGCCCCCCGCCGTGATCGACCGACCCGACGCCGCGCCGATCGGCCGCGTAGCGGGCGAGATCGTCTTTGACGACGTGTTCTTCCACTACGGGCGCGGACGCGAGAGCGGCGGGTTGAACGGCCTCAGCTTCCGCGTCGCCCCGGGCGAGAAGGTGGCGCTGGTCGGCGCGTCGGGCGCGGGCAAATCGACCGCGCTTGCGTTGCTGTTGCGGCTGTATGACCGCGAGGGCGGGCACATCACCGTCGATGGGCAGGATGTCTCGGGCGTGCAACAGGAAAGCTTGCGGGCGCAGATCTCGATGGTCACGCAGGAAACCGCCATGTTCAACCGCTCGGCACGCGAGAACATTCTCTACGGCCGCCCCGATGCCACCGAGGAAGAGGTTTTCGACGCCGCCCGCCGGGCCGAGGCGCATGGCTTCATCCAGTCGCTTCGCGACGTGCACGGGCGCGAAGGCTATGACGCGCACTTGGGCGAGCGGGGGGTAAAATTGTCCGGCGGGCAGCGGCAACGCATCGCGCTGGCCCGCGCCATCCTGAAGGACGCGCCAGTGCTGTTGCTGGATGAGGCGACGTCGGCGCTGGACAGCGAGGTCGAGGCCGAGATCCAGTCGGCGCTGTTGCAGGTGATGGAGGACAAGACCGTCATCGCCATCGCGCATCGGCTGTCCACCATCGCACGGATGGACCGGATCCTTGTGATCGACGATGGCCGCGTTGTCGAGGAAGGCACCCATTCCGACCTGCTGAAGAAGGGCGGGCTTTACGCACGCTTCTGGAACCGGCAATCCGGTGGCTTCCTGAACCTGGAGGCTGCCGAGTGACCGACGCTTTCGACCCGCCCGTAAGGCTCGACCAGGCGCTGGTGGCGCTTGGCTTGGCCGACAGCCGTGCCCGCGCCGCCGAGATGATCCGCGCCGGGGCCGTAACCGTGGATGGACAGACAGTACTGCGCGCCTCGACCAAGGTCGGGCGGCAGTCGGTGGCCGTAACCGGCGAGACCAATCCCTGGGTCTCGCGCGCAGCGCTGAAGCTGGTCCATGCGCTGGACCGGTTCATGCTGTCGCCGCAGGGGGCAAGGGCGGTGGACGTCGGGGCCTCCACCGGGGGCTTCACAGAAGTGCTGATCGCGCGCGGCGCGGCCCATGTGATCGCGGTGGACGTGGGCCGGGGGCAGTTGCACCCAAAGCTGCGGGATCACCCGAAGATCGACCTGCGCGAGGGTGTGAACGCCCGCGATATGGATCCGACCATACTAGGCAATCCGGATTGGGTGGTCAGCGATGTTTCTTTCATCTCGGCCACCAAGGCCCTTGGACCCGCGCTGACCGCCGCGCGGCAGGGCGCCACGCTGGTCACGCTGGTCAAACCACAGTTCGAACTGACCCCGCAGGACATCGGGAAAGGCGGAATCGTCAAGGACGAGGCGCTGCGGCGCAAGGCGCTGGACGATGTCTCGGCCTGGGTCGAGTCGCAGGGATGGGAGCTGTTGGGCAGCACGGAAAGCCCGGTGCCCGGCAGCGATGGCAATGTCGAGTGGCTGATCGCCGCGACGAAGCGCTAGAGCCGCTTGAGGTAGGCGCGCAGCACCTGCTCCAGCTTGGTTGCGCCGATCGGGGCCATCTTCTTGGTGTGCTCGTGGCTGAGCACCTCGGTCGACATGCCGGCGGCCATGTTGGTGATGTTGCTGACCGCGGCGACGCGCAGGCCCAGGAACCGGGCGATGATGACCTCGGGAACCGTCGACATGCCGACGGCGTCGCTGCCGAGGATACGCAGGGCGCGGATCTCGGCCGGGGTCTCGAAACTGGGGCCGGAATACCAGGCGTAGACGCCGGTGTGCAGCGTGACCGACGCGCGACGGGCGGCATCTGCCAGCGCGCCGCGCATCTGCCGGTCATAAGCGTCGCTCATGTTGACGAAGCGGGCGTCAGTGGTTTCGCCGATCAGCGGGTTCAGCCCTGAAAAGTTGATGTGATCGGACAGCATCATCAGCTCGCCCGGCCCCATGCCGTCGCGCAGCGAGCCTGCGGCATTGGTGGCAATCAACTGCTCCGCCCCCAGTGCCTTCAGCACCTCCAGCGGCAGGCGCATGGCGGTGGGATCACCCTTCTCGTAGTAGTGCGCGCGACCACCGAACACGGCGACGCGCACACCTTCCAGATTGTCGATCACCAGCTTGGGCGAATGCCCGGACACTCCCGCATGGGGAAAGCCCGGCAGGTCGGCGTAGTCGATCGCCACGCCATCCACGCTGTCGGCCAGCCCACCCAGGCCGGACCCGAGGATCAGACCAAGGCGCACCGGTTCGCTGCCCGCCTTGGCAGTGATCGTATCCAGAAGTTTCTGCATCCTAACGTTCCTTCACATAAGGCACGCCGCCCGCCTTGGGCGGGATCGCCTTGCCGATGAAGCCCGCCAGGATCACCACGGTCAGGATGTAGGGCAGCGCCTGCATGAACTGGACCGGGATCACGAACAGGCCGATATCGACGTTCTGGTATTTCGAGCCGATGGCCTCGAGCAGACCGAACAGCAGGCACGCGCCCAGCGCCGGATAGGGGCGCCACTTTGCAAAAATCAGCGCCGCCAGCGCGATAAAGCCGCGGCCCGCCGTCATGTCCTTCACGAACCCGGCCGCCGATGTGCCCATCGACAGATACGCCCCCGCGATCCCGCAGAGGATCCCTGCAATGAGCACAGCCGAGTAGCGCATCCGCACAACCGAGATACCCGCGGTATCGACCGCGCCCGGATTTTCGCCGACGGCGCGCAAGCGCAGGCCGAAGCGGGTGTTGAACAGGATCCAGGCGGTCAGCGGCACGGCCAGAAGGGCGACATAGACCAGGATCACCTGTCCCGAGATCACGTCGCGATAAAGTGGCCCCAAGATCGGAATGCCGCCCAGCGTGTCGGCCAGCGGCAGGTCCAGCCCCGAAAACCGGGCATCCCCGGTCAACTGCGGAGTCTGGCCGCCCATCGAGAACAGC
>JBFHFG010000365.1:0-4136 GCA_041583815.1 Halovulum sp. | reverse complement strand
GCGGTCGACCAGCAGGGCCGAGACGCCGCGGCGCCCCAGTTCCAGGGCCAACATCAGCCCGCAGGGACCGGCTCCGGCGATGATCACGTCATAGCTGAGGTCAGACATCGGCGCCCCCGTCCGGGCAGGCGCCTGCTCTCAGCCGGCGCGGATCTTGGGCGCGCGCGACCGGCGTACCAGCGCGGTGAAGGTTTCGGCAGCCGGCGTTAGGCCCAGGCCTGCCTTCTGCACCAGATTGATGGGCGGAGCGGCAAAGCGCTCGATCAGCGGCAGGGGCGCGATGCGTCCCATGGTCAGCGCGCCCTCGACCCATTGCCGAGGTAGCATGGCCAGCACGTCGGTGGCCGAGATCACCGTCAGGATCGACAGCGCCGACTGGCATTGAAAGGCGAGATGCGGCTTCGGAAGCCCGCGTTCGAGGAACAGCATGTCCAGCTCGTCCTCTGCCTCGCGTGTGATCGAGGTGGTAAGCCAAGTCGCACCCGACAGATCCGCCAGGGTTCGCGCCCCCGTCAGCGGATGGTCCGCCCGCCCCACCACCAGCCGCTCGTTGTCGAAGAGTTTCTCGAACGAGAGCAGCGGATAGGGTGAGGGGTCCAGCACCGGTCCGATATAGAGGTCCACATTCCCGGCCTGAATGTCGGCAGCCAGCGTCGGCAGAAAGCCCTCGATCAGCCGCACCCGCACCCCCGGCCAGCGCCGCGAGAAGGGTTCCAGCACATTGCCCAGCAGACCCATGTGCCCGGCGATCGACAGGCCGACGACCAGTTCCCCGGTCCCCTCGCCCGAGATCTGGCTGATCTCGTCGCGAGTGCGTTGCAGGTCGCGCAGGATGGCCGAGGCGCGGGGCAGCAGGCGCTCGCCCGCCGCCGTCAGATAGACGCCCCGCGCTGCGAGCCCGCCTGCGCGACCGCAACGAAGTTCCGGATCTGGGTGATGCGCATAAGGTATCATAAGGCACGGCGTCGCCCGAAAGTCGAGGCCCGCATCCGCGGGCGCCGCGCGGCGGGACGCCATGCCGGGGGCCGCCGTCCGCATCATGCCGTCATCGCCAGGCGGCTGTTCTTCAGCGCGCGCACGGTGTTGGCATAGGGCGCCGGCTGCACCACGGCGCGCACCTTGAACTGGCGGTGCCGCTCGACCGAGGGCTTGCAGGTGCCGCCGTCGGGTTCGCCCCAGGTCACTGTGACCTCGGTCCCCGGCTCGGCATGGGCGGCCTCGACGAAGGCGACCGAGAGGAAGGCCTTCTCGTTGACCGTGTAGCCGACGAAGTTGGACACGCCGACCAGCCGGCCGTCGCGCGCGCGCACCTCGTCGTTCATCTGGAACGCATACGAGGCCATGGGCAGTTCCATGTATTTATAAGGCAGGTCCTCCGACATCAGCGAGGCCTGGATGCGGGACACGTCCTCGGGGTTCCAGACCAGCGTCACCTTGCGGCGGTGCGGGCCCTCGGCCATCGCCTCCAGTGCAGTACGGCCGACGAAATCGTGGTCGAACTTGATCAGCCGGTCGACGCCCAGATCCCAGGGCGTGACGTAGTAATCCTCGATATTGTCCGAGACGAAGCTGCCGCCGATCTGGGTGCAGGCCTCCCAGCCGTCGTCGCGCAGCCAGCGGCGGAAGCCTTCCAGCGCCGGGTCGGTATAGATGGCGGGCGTCGGATAGCCGACCCAGCCGGTCTCGCCCAGCGTGCTGTAATAGGTCTTCATCCCGCAGACCCGCAGGTCATATTTCCGCCCTGCCTCGATCAGCCGGGCGCGGACCTTGGGCCCGTCGGCAAAATCGCCCGACAGTTCGACACCCTTGTGCCCGGCCATGCCGTGGCGCAGCGCCAGAACGTCGCATCCGGCGATGCGGACGCGGGCCATGTTGAAGAACTTGATCTCGCCCGGGTCTTCCTCGATCACCTCGCGGAACAGAGCCTCGGCATGCGGACCGTCCATGCCGAAGCGGAAGCGAGTGCGCCCAGTCGGGTTCATCGAGGTCGGGTGGTCGCGGACGATCTGCACGTCATAGCCGCCCGTCTCGGCGGTGTACTGAATCCAGTTCTGCAGATGCATGCCCGAGATCAGCTCGAAACTGTCCTCGGCCAGGCATTCCAGCACGCATTCGCCGATCACCTGCCCCTTGCTGTTGCAGCCGATGAACTGCTTTGCCTTCAGCGGGGTGAAGCCGGCAAGGCTGTTGATGCCGATATGGCTGAGCAGCTTGCGCGCGTCGGGGCCGGACAGGAACGTCTCGGGCATGTGGTGGGACTGGTCGAAAAGGGCGATCGACTCGCGCCAGCCCTTCTGTTCCTCGCGCCAGTTGGAGAATTCCATCGGCACCGGCGACAGGCCCGCGCGGTCCTTGCCATGGGGTGCGAGCGTGTCGTTGCGGAAATGCTCCACAAGGTTGGGGATCGTATCCAGCAGATCCTGAAGCGAGCGCTGTTTGGCGGCGGGCATGGCGGTGTTCCTTAGTTCAGAGAGGGGAGGAAAGTAACGATCTGGGGCACCAGCGTCATGACCACGACGGCGACGAAGGCCACGGCGACCATCGGCACGACGGCGCGGTAAAGTTCGGTCATCGGCACCTCGGGGGCGACCGACTTGAAGACAAAGAGCGTATAGCCGAGGGGGGGCGTGATCCCGCCGAACAGGATGTTCACGAGGAACATCATCCAGAACCACGTCGGGTCGAAGCCGAGCTGCCCCAGGATCGGCATGTAGATCGGCACGATGATCAGCATCAGCGCCAGCTGGTCGATGAACATGCACAGCACGAAGACCACCAGCATCATCAGCACGTAGACGACCCAGGGGTTCAGATCGAGCCCGGCGGCAAAGCTGACCAGCCCGTTGGCGGCGCCGGTGAAGGCCAGAAGCTGGCTGAACAGCTTGGAACTTGCGATGATGATCAGCACCGAGGCGGTGGTGATGGCGGCGCCCTGACAGGTCTCGCCGATCATCCGCCACGAGAAGGTGCGGAACAGGAAGGACAGCAGCACCGCACCGACGATACCGGTCGCCGCTGCCTCGGTCGGTTGGGCGATGCCCAGCATCACGAGGCCGAGGACGAGGAAGATGATGCCCAGCAGCGGGATCACCGGCAGGGCGGCGCGCAGTCTTTCACCGGCAGTGGAGACGGGGCCGTCGCCCTCGATCCCGCGGCTGTCGAGCGCGGGGTTCAGGCGGACGCGGATCACCGCATAGGCCATGAAGCACAGCGCCAGCGTGATGCCAGGGCCGATGCCGGCGATCAGGAAATCGCCGATGGACTGGTTGGTCAGCGTGGCAAGGATGATACCGACGATCGAGGGCGGGATGATCGCGTCCAGCGTGGCGCCGGACAGGATCGTGCCCATCGCGAGCTTCCGGTCGCAGCCGCGCTCGACCATCGTCGTATAGACGAAGCGTCCCAGCACCGCGACCGAGGCCAGCGCCGAGCCCGAGATGGCGCCCATGAAGGCCGCAACCATGATCGAGATGATGTAGAGCCGCCCGCGCACCCGGCCGATGAGCGTGTCAAACGCCTCGAACAGGACCCGGACGCCGCCGGTGCGGAACAGCAACTCCCCCAGCAGCACGAAGACCGGGATCGCCACCAGCGGCTCGGAGGTCGAGGTTTCGAGCATCGAGTTGACGAACAGGCCCAGCCCCGCCGGCCCCATCAGCCACAGCACGGCCAGCACGTTGATGATCAGGAAGCAGGCAAAGATCGGCAGGCCGGTGGCGAAGAGGGCCAGAAGGCCGGCGAAGAGGATGAGCAGCGTTTCCCACCACATGGCTCAGACCTCGCCATGGCCGGCGCTGGCGCCGGGAACGGGGGGCCGCGGAAGGATCATATGCACCGCTGACAGGACCAGCCCGAAGACCACCACCACCGTCAGCCACCAGCGCGGGATCTGGTTGGCCATCGCCGTCAGCACCCCCTGCCTGTACTGGGCCATGGCGACATCGGTGCAGAACCACGCGACGGTCAGCACCACCACCGCCGTAAGCAGCAGCAGGGCGCGGCGATAGAGGCGGCCGGCGCGCGGGCCCAGCGCATCGGGCAGCAGCGTGATCGCCACATGGCCCTGATTGCGGGTGACCTGCGGCAGGGCGAGGAACACGGCGCCGCACAGCATGTAGCGGCCGATGTCGTTGGCG
>JBFHFG010000364.1:0-4140 GCA_041583815.1 Halovulum sp. | reverse complement strand
GGGCGGCCCTTGTGATGCGGCCATCTCCCGAAGCCGACCAGGTCCTGTACCGTCAGCCGCGCCGTAACCCGCTCGTTCTGCGCCAGAAGTGCAAGCTGATGCGCACGTTCCGACGGCCGCGCGCGCGCCATGTCCAACCCCTCTACATGGACGGTTCCGGCGGTGGGCGCCGCCAGCCCTGCGATCGCGTGAAGCAGCGTAGATTTTCCCGCGCCGTTCGGCCCGATCAGCGCCGTGATCCCCCCCTGCCCGAACGACAGCGAAATGTCCTTCAGGATCGGGACACCACCCTTTTCCACGGTCAGCTTGTCGAGGGTAATCATGTCCGTGATCTCCGCAGGACGAGAAAGAGAAACAGCAAACCGCCCAGGAATTCGACGATGACGGTCAGGGTGGATTGCAGGCCCAGCAGCCGCTCGAAAACGAACTGCCCCGCCACGAGGATCGAAGCGCCGATCAGCGTGGCCCCGGGCAGCAGGCGCGAATGCCGGTAAGTTGGCAGCACCGCATGGGCCAGGCTGGCGGCCAGAAGGCCGAGGAACGTGATCGGCCCGACCAGCGCCGTCGAGACCGCCACCAGCAGGGCCACAAGTCCGAGCGCGGCAAACACCACGCGCTGATGATCGAGGCCTAGCGGCAGCGCCGTCGCGCGCCCCAGCGCAGCAACGTCCAGGTATCGTGCCAGCCGCATCGCCCCGATGAAACATGCCCCGAGAAGCGCGGCGGCAATGGCAAGTTGCGTGCGATCGACCGCGCCAAAGGTGGCAAAGCTGGCCTGCTGGACGATGGCGAACTCCGACGGATCCAGCAACCGCTGCACCAGGCTGGCAAGACCGCGCAGCAGCACGCCCAGTATCACCCCGGTCAGGATCAGTCGCAGGATGTCGTCGGACCCCTTGCGCAACATCACCCCGAACAGCACCAGCGCGGCCACGACCAGAACCGACGTCTCGGCCCCGAACTGCGCCAGCGGGGGCAGTGCCGCGTACCCGGTCCCGCCCAGCATGAGGACAAGTCCCGTCTGGATGAACACGAACAGGGCGTCAAACCCCACGATGCCCGGCGTCAGCAGCCGGTTCGAGGCCACCGTCTGGAACAGGACAGTCGCCATTCCCACGGCCGCGCCGACCACCACCAGCGCCGCAAGCTTCGTCAGGCGCAGCGACAGGATGAACCCGACAGGTGCCCGCAGGTTCCAGACGACGAACACCGTCGCGAGGCCCAGCAGAACCGCCCCGAGCAGAAGGAGCCTGCGATCAGCCATGCGCGCCGGTCCGCCTTGGCGCCGCATGAAGCAGCCACAGGAAAAGCCCCGCCCCCAGAACCGCAAAGACAGTGCCCGCCGGGATTTCGTAGGGAAAGCGGATCAGCCGCCCGATGATGTCACAGCCCAGCACCATCGCGCCCCCCAACCAGGCCACCACGGGCAGGTTGCGGCGCAGGTTGTCCCCCCGCCAGCGTGACACGATGTTCGGCACCACGAGGCCGACGAACGGGATCGATCCGACGCTGACGACCACCACCGACACCGTGATCGCGACCAGCACCAGCCCACCCATCAGGGTCTGCCTATAGTTCAGCCCGAGGCTGCGCGCCGCATCCTCACCCAGCCCCAACATCGTGATCCGGTCGGCGGCGATGTACAGAAGCACCGCGATCACCGCCACGATCCACAGCAGTTCATAGCGACCGCGCAAGACGCCCGAGAATTCCCCGCTTTGCCAGGTACCGACGTATTGCAGCAGGTCGGTCGTCCAGGCCAGCCATAGAACTGCCGCGCCGATGATGCCGCCGTAGATAAGCCCGACCAGCGGCAGCAGCACCGGGTCGCGGCGCGGAACGTGCCGCGCCAGCCAGAGAAACCCCAGCGTCCCCGCCAGCGCCGCCACCGCCGCGACCGACATCTTGACGAGAAGCGCCGCGCCCGGCGCGATCAGCGTGACACCGAGAAGTCCCAGCATCGCGGACTCGGGTGTGCCTACCAGGCCGGGCTCGACCAGCCGGTTCTGCACGCTCATCTGCACGACCACACCGGCAAGGGCCAGCCCCGCCCCCGCAAGAAGCGCCGCGAACGTGCGCGGCAGCCGGCTTACCGCCAGAAGCAGCTGGGAATCCAGCGCGCCCCCGAACAGGTCGGCAACCCCCACAAGGCAACTCGCCCCCACGAGGAGGGCGAGCGTCGCGGCAGCAAGGATCCAAGCCCTCATGCCAGGGGCCTAGCTGGCGTCCGCGCCCATCGCGTCCACAACCTCGGCAACCGTCCCCATCACGGACTGGACGCCACCGCCGACCAGGTACAGGCGCGCCGCGTCGAGATAGACGATCTGCCCCGCCTGCCCGGCCTTGGTGCCGGCCACCAGCGGATTGTCCAGCGTAACGGCTGCTGCCTCGCCCTGCTGGCCGATCGCCGCGCCACGGTCGACGACGAAGATCCAGTCGGGATCGACATCGGCGATGAACTCGAACGAGACCGCTTCGCCGTGCGTCTCGGCGGTCAGGTCCGGATAGGCTTCGGGCAGGCCCAGCGCGGTGTGCAGCCAGCCGAAGCGCGAGTCGTCGCCATAGGCCGAGACCTTGCCGCCATTGGTCAGAAGGATCAGCACATCGCCCTTGCCCTCGGCTGCCGCACGCGCCTCGGAAATCCGCGCATCAAGGTCCGCATTCAGGGCCTCGGCCTCGGCTTCCAGACCGAAGATCTTGCCATAGGCGGTCACGCGCGCCTGCGCCGAAGCGAGAAGGTCGTCTCCGGGGATCGTCATGTCGATCGCCGGTGCGATGGCCGACAGCGGGCCGACCTGCTTCTGCGAGCGGCCACCGGCGATGATCAGGTCCGGGGCCATGACGGCAAGCGCCTCGAAATCGGGTTCGAACAGCGTGCCGACCGTCTCGGCCGACGCCATGGCGTCCGCCAGATAGGCCGGTGGTGCGACATCCGGCACACCGGCGACGGGCACGCCCAACGCGCCGAGCGTGTCGAGCGCGGCAAGATCCAGGGCGACGACCGTTTCGGGCGACGCCGGAACAGTGGCCAGACCTGCCGCGGTCTGAACCTCGACGGTTTGCGCTGTGGCAAATGCAGGCAACGCGGCGATTGCCGTGACGGCGAATGCGAATTTCATCGAACAACCCTTTTCCCAAGGCCAAGTGCCGACGGTCCTGCCGGGCAATGGCGACTCATTCTGTCAGGTACTTATCCGACAAAAACACTCGGGACAATGCGTTATGGAAATCAAAAGGATGAGGGAACAGAGGATCGCCGAACGCGAGGTCATACACGGTTCGCAGGCGGTTCCGTCAAAGCAGCGCGCCGCCCCTATATGCGTGGGGCGGCGTTTCAGATCTTAGGGTATGCAGCGGCTAGGGCACCGCCTGGCCAGCGGCCTATGCCGGTGCGCGTTCCAGCGCCCGGTACATGTCCTCGAAGATCGCATCGCGGTTCAGGTCATACGCCTCGAGCATCGGATGCCGGCCTTCGGGGCGCTGCCAGTACAGGTCATCATCCAGCAGCGGCGCGCGGGTCATGAATGTCGTGACATAGCTTTCATCGAACAGCCATGCGACGTTGATCACGTCCCAGATCACCCAGGTCTTGGTTTCCGCCCCGGTGATGGCGAACATTTCGTGGAGCGGGTTGTTCGTGTACAGGTGATGCAGGTAATCGCCGATCGCGCCCCTGCCCTTCACGAATTGCTCCATCTCGGGAAGCGAGAGTTTCAGCTGCGCGCCGACATGGTAGCCTGGCAGGTAGACATGCGGCACACCGCAGTCGAACAGCAGTTGCGAGGCCAGGCGGTCCTGCACAAGGTTCAGCGACGGCACGTTGCTGAACGGTGCATAGGACGGGAAGCCCGAAGTCCAGACCACGACGATCTTCTCGATGATGTCCGGGGCCATCAGCAGCGACGAGGCGATGTTGGTCAGCGCGCCCATGGCAAGGATGTACAGCGGGCGGTCGTCCTCGGCCCGCGCCCGCTCGATGAGGAACCGCGCCGCCGGGGTGTCGATGGGCTCATCCAGGCTTTGCAGGTAGCCCGGCGTGCCGCGGAACACCTTGCCCTCCGAGGGCACGCCGCACTTGTCGAACACGCGCAGGATTTCCTGGTAGGACAGTTCGGCGCCCTCGTCGGGACCGACGAACTT
>JBFHFG010000363.1:0-4145 GCA_041583815.1 Halovulum sp. | reverse complement strand
GTTCACCGGGTCCGCCGACAAGGTGGTCAACCTGATCAGCTTCTACGCGCAGGAAGTCCGCGAGGTGCTGGCCTCGATCGGTGCCCGGTCGCTGGACGAGGTGATCGGTCGCGCCGACCTGCTGGCGCAGGTCAGCCGTGGCTCGGCACACTTGGACGACCTGGACCTGAATCCGCTGCTGGTATCCGTCGATGGCGAGCAGAAGCGCGTCTACGACCGTCTGAAACCGCGCCAGGCCGTGGACGACACGCTGGACGCCCAGATCGTTGCCGACGCCTCGCCCTTCTTCAAGGACGGCGAGAAGATGCAGCTCAGCTACTCGGTGCAGAACACGCACCGCACGGTGGGCACCCGCGTCTCCAGCCACATCGTGCAGCGGTTCGGCATGCGCAACGCGCTGCAGCCGGATCACCTGACGGTCAAGCTGCAGGGCTCGGCCGGCCAGTCGCTGGGCGCGTTCGCGGCCCCCGGTCTGAAGATCGAGGTGTCGGGCGATGCCAACGACTATGTCGGCAAGGGCCTGTCGGGCGGCACCATCGTCGTGAAACCGATGCTGGGCAGCCCGCTGGACGCTGCGGACAACACGATCATCGGCAATACGGTGCTCTACGGCGCGACCGACGGCTACCTCTATGCCAACGGCCGCGCGGGCGAACGCTTCTGCGTGCGCAACTCGGGTGCCAAAGTGGTGATCGAGGGCTGCGGCTCCAACGGATGCGAGTACATGACCGGCGGCGTCGCCGTGATCCTCGGCTCGATCGGCGACAACTTCGGCGCCGGGATGACCGGTGGCATGGCCTATCTCTACGATCCCGAAGGCGCGGCAGAGGAACGGTTGAACGACGAAACCATCGTTTCGACTCCGATCCGCTCTGCCCATTGGGAGGCCGAGCTGCGCTCGCTGGTCGCCGCCCACGCCGAGGAAACCGGCTCCAAGCGCGCGGCCGAGATCCTGCGCAACTGGTCGGACGAGCTGCCGAAGTTCGTGCAGATCTGCCCGAAAGAGATGCTGACCCGGCTGGCGCACCCGCTGTCCGATGAGGAGCAGGCCATCCCCGCCGAATAAGCGGCGATGCGGCTTCCCAAATGGCTCAGGCGGCGCCGGTCCACCCGGCGCCGCCTTGTCCACCGCACCCTGCGCTGGGGTGCGCTGGCCATTGGCGGCCTGTTTGCCGCGACAGTGCTGCTGGTCCTGCTGTTCCGCTTCGTCGCGCCGCCGACGAATTTCTACCAGTTCTCCGAGGCGCGCCGACTTGGCGGGATTGCGCGTGAATGGGTCTCCATCAACGATCTGCCCGCCTTCATCCCGCTGTCGGCCGCCGCCGCCGAGGATGCTGATTTCTGCGCGCACTGGGGGTTCGACCTGTCGGCGATCCGTGATGCGTGGCAGGGCGGCGCACGGCGCGGCGGCTCGACCATCTCGCAGCAGACCGCCAAGAACGTGTTCCTCTGGCAGGGCCGGTCCTGGGCCCGCAAGGGGCTCGAGGCCGGGTTCACCGTGTTGATCGAGGCGCTCTGGCCCAAGCGCCGCATCGTCGAAGTCTATCTGAACGTGGCCGAGTTCGACACCGGCGTCTTCGGTATCCAGGCCGCCGCCCGCCACCATTTTGGTGTGCCCGCCGCACAGCTTTCCCGCACCCAGGCGGCGCGGCTCATGGCGGTCCTGCCCGACCCCAAGGGCCGCTCGGCGGTGCGCCCCTCGGCATTCACCCAACGCCGCACGCGGGTGATCGACTCGGGTGCGCAAACCCTCGCGGCGGACGGGCGCGGCGCCTGCATGATGCGCTGACGCGCGGGCGGCAATCCGCCTTGCCGCTTCGCAATCCGTTGCAAGTTCCTTCCAGACAGGGCAGATATCGGCTCATGCGTCGCTTGTATCATCAGCCCCTTTCGCCCTTTTGCCGCAAGATCCGCCTGGTTCTTGCCGAGAAGAAGATCGAGGTCGAGCTGGTCGAGGAAAAGACCTGGGAACGGCGTATCGACTTCCTGCGCCTGAACCCGGCCGGCAAGGTGCCCGTGCTGCGCATGGACGACCTGGTGCTGGCCGAAAGCTCGGCCATCTTCGAGTACCTCGAAGAGGTCTACCCGGATCCGCCCCTGCTGCCGAAAACGCCCGCCGAACGGGCGGAGGCGCGGCGTCTCGAAGGGTGGTTCGACGACAAGTTCCACCACGAGGTGACCGCCAACCTGCTCTACGAGCGGGTGAACAAGCGGCTGTCGAAATCCGGCTACCCGGAAAGCGCGCGGATCAAGGAAGGCGCCAGGAACATCAAGTACCACCTGGACTATATCGGGTGGCTGATGGAAGGGCGCCGCTGGCTGGCGGGCGACCAGATGTCGATCGCCGATTTCGCCGCCGCCGCACAGCTGTCGTGCCTGGACTATATCGGCGACGTGGACTGGAACCGCTCCGAGCCGCTGAAGGAATGGTACGCCAAGGTCAAGTCGCGCCCGGCCTTCCGGTCGGTGCTGGCGGACCTGCTGCCGGGGTTCACCCCGCCCGAGCACTACGCCGACCTGGACTTCTAGCGCCATGGACCCCGCCGCCCTCCGCGCCGCGCTCGAAGAACGCGCCCGCGACGAGGGCTTCGCCGCGCTCGGCATCTGCCGCCCCGACGCGATCCCGAACGCGCCCGCCCGGCTTCAGCGCTTCCTGCGCCACGGCCGGCACGGCCAGATGTCTTGGATGGAGGCCCGTTCGGACCAGCGCGCCGACCCCGCCACGCTCTGGCCCGAGGTGCGCTCGATCATCATGCTGGCCGAGGTCTACACACCCCCCGGCGACCCGCTCGCCGGGCTGGCGCACAAGGACCGGGGCAACATATCTGTCTATGCACGCGGGCGCGATTACCACGACCTGGTGAAAAAACGGCTCAAGCGGCTGGGCCGTTGGCTGGCCGGGGAAAGCGGCGAACAACTCAAGGTCTTCGTCGACACGGCCCCGGTGATGGAGAAACCGCTTGCCGCGGCCGCCGGGCTTGGCTGGCAAGGCAAGCACACCAACCTGCTGGGGCGCGATCTGGGCAACTGGTTCTTCATCGGCGCAATCTACACCACCGCCGACCTGCCCACCGATCCTCCGGCCGCCGAGCGCTGTGGCTCCTGCCGCCGATGCCTCGACGTCTGCCCGACCAATGCCTTTCCCGCACCGTTCCAGCTCGACGCGCGGCGCTGCATCTCCTACCTGACGATCGAACACCGCGGCCCGGTCCCCGAAGACCTGCGGCCCGGTCTGGGCAACCGCATCTACGGCTGCGACGACTGCCTCGCGGTCTGCCCGTGGAACAAGTTCGCCCGAACCGCCCACGAACATGGCTACCTTGCACGCGCGGAACTCCAGGCACCCCGGCTGGCAGACCTTGCAGCACTCGACGACGCCAGCTTCCGGCAGGTGTTCAGCGGCTCGCCGATCAAGCGCATCGGCCGCGACCGGATGGTGCGCAACGCGCTCTACGCCATCGGCAACTCGGGCGATGCCGCGCTCGCCCCGGCGGCCCGCGCCAACCTCGACGATCCCGACCCGGCAGTGGCCGACGCCGCGGCCTGGGCGCTCGCCCGGCTGACCTGACGCGCCGACCTCACTTTGGTCCCCAAATATCCCCGCCGGAGGCATCCGCCGCAGACGGGAACGGGGCGCCCGATCATCCGGGCGCCCCGCTGGAACAGTCCTGCCTTTCGGCGATCAATCCTCGCGGAAAGCCTTGTTCAGGTAGTCCGTCAACGGCTTCAGCAGATAGTTCATCGGCGTCCGCTCGCCGGTCCGAATGTAGGATTCGACCGGCATGCCGGGCACGATCTCGCGGCCCTCGATCTTCTCCAACTCGCCCTCCAGCGGCAGCAGTTCGGCGGTGTAATAGGCGACGCCGGTGTTCTCGTCGGTGAACGCATCGGCGGAAACCTTGGTCACCACGCCTTCCAGCACCGGGGTCGTGCGCTGGTCGAAGGCCGGGAAGCGCAGCGTGGCCGGTTGGCCCGCGTTCACCAGGTCGCGGTGGATCGTCGGAATGCGCGAGGTGATGACCAGCGGCTGCTCCTGCGGGACAACGTACATCAGGACGTCGGCGGGGCGGACCAGCACCCCAGGACGCTCGCGCACGAGGCGGACGATGGCGCGGTGCGGGATGAGCGAGCCCTTGGGGTGGCCG
>JBFHFG010000362.1:0-4149 GCA_041583815.1 Halovulum sp. | reverse complement strand
TGCTGCATGTGAACGTGGTCGGCTCCACCCTGTTCGCCGCTGTCTCCGGGTCATCCGCCGCGACGACGGCCATCGTCGGCAAGGTCAGCCTGCCGGAACTGGAGGCGCGCGGCTATGACCGGCAATTGGCGATGGGGTCGCTGGCCGGGGCCGGGACGCTGGGCTTCCTGATCCCGCCGTCGATCATCATGATCATCTATGGCGTCGTGGCCGAGCAGTCGATCCTGGAGCTGTTCGTCGCGGGCGTGGTGCCGGGGCTGGCGCTGGCGGCGCTTTACATGGCGTATATCGCCGCGCACCAGGTGGTGACACGCTCGCAGCCGCCGGTGGAGCGGCCCACGGCCCGCGCGCTGCTGCGGGGCCTGCGCGACATCGGCCCTGTCGCGGCGCTGATCTTCGGGATCATGGCGTCGCTGTACCTGGGCATCGCCAGCGTCAGCGAGCTGGCCGCGCTTGGCGTGCTGGGCGCGGTGGCGATCTCGGTCGGGATGGGGCGCTTTTCGGTCGCGTCGATGATCGCGGCGGGGCGGCGCGCGGTGCGGACCTCGGCCATGATCGGGCTGATCATCGTCGGTGCTGCGCTGCTGAACTCGGCCTTCGGCTTTCTTGGCATTCCCAAGGCGGTGGCCGGGCAGATCGCCGGGCTGGGGTTGTCGCCCTTTGCATTGATCGTGGTGCTGCTTGTCTTTTATGCCGTGTTGGGAATGTTCCTGGACGGGACCTCGATCATCGTGATGACACTGCCGATCACCCTGCCGCTGGTCACGGATGCCGGGTTCGACCCGATCTGGTTCGGGATCTTCGTCGTGGTCGCGGTCGAGATCAGCCAGATCACCCCGCCCATCGGCTTCAACCTGTTCGTGATCCAGTCCTATACCGGCGAAAGCGTCGGGCGGATCGCCCGGGCGGCCTTGCCGTTCTTCTGCATCCTGCTGGGCTTTGCCCTGTTGCTGGCGCTGGTGCCGGACCTGGCGCTGTGGCTGCCAAGGACGCTGCAATGACCGCGCTGTACAAGCAGGTCTGCGACGACATTCTTGCCCGGATCGAGGCGGGCAGCCTGAAGGTCGGTGACAAGCTGCCCCCCGAGGCGGACTATGCCGCCGAACTGGGCGTCAGCCGCTCGACCCTGCGGCTGGCCTTTGGCGAGCTGGAACGGGTGGGCGTCCTGCGCCGCAAGAAGCGCGTCGGGACCGAGATCATCGCAGACAAGCCCCGCCCGCAGTTCAGCATGAACACCGCAGGGTTGACCGAGTTGCTGAGCCTTGGTCGCGACACCGAGATGACGATCACCGGCACCCGCATGGTGCCCACCTCGGCCAGTCCGCACCTGGACGACGACCGCAGCGAGACCGGCCATTGGCTGGAGATCAGCGGCACCCGATCCATGGCGGACGAGGCGCGGCCGTTCAACAGCACCCGGATCTACGTGCCCGCCCGCTATGCCGGGATCGAGCCGGTGCTGCGCCCGACCGAGCTGTCGATCTTCGAGGTGATCGAGCGGACCTTCGGCGTGCCCATCGGGCGGGTCAGCCAGTCGGCCACGGCAATCGCCTGCCCGCCCGAAGAGGCGGCAACCCTTGGCCTGGCCCCGGGCGCGCCGGTGCTGCGCATCGTGGCGGAACTGTTCGGGCAGGACGGCAGCCTGATGGAGGTCTCGGTCGCGACCTTCGATCCGGGCCGTTTCCAGCTGAGGACCGACCTGGAGGTCGACTGACCGGAGGCGGCTTCCGGGGTGACGCCGGGGCCGCGCCCTGTGCGCTGGCCATGCTCAGGGGGGCTGGCGGATGCTACGCGCGATATGGTCTGATCGCGTCAGTATTTCAGAAAGCCACGCCCCATGAAAATCGAAGCCGTTGATTTCTTCTATCTTTCCATGCCCCACGTCACGACCGCCGCCGATGGCAGCCAGGATGCGCTGGTCGTCCGCGTCGCCGCCGGGGGGCTGGTCGGCTGGGGCGAATGCGAAGCCTCGCCGCTGACCTCGATCGCCGCGTTCGTCGCGCCGATGTCGCATGGGGCCTGCCAGCCGGTCTCGGCCTCGGTGCTGGGGCAGGCGTTGGACGGGCCCGAGGATATTCGCGCGATGGCCGCCGCCGTGGCCTACAACTCGATGGACCTTTTGCAGGCCGCGCACACCTGGTCGGGGATCGAGATGGCGCTGTGGGACCTGCTGGGCAAGGCGCGGGGGCTGCCGGTCTGGACGCTGCTGGGCTATGACATGGCTTACCCGAAACTTCCCTAGGCCTCGGTCCTGTTCGGGACGACCCCGCAGGAGACGCTGGAGCGCGCCCGCGGGATCCGCCGCGACGGGTTCCGCGCGGCCAAGTTCGGCTGGGCGCCGTTCGGCGAGACGCTTCAGGGCGATATCGACCAGCTTGACGCCGCGCGCGAGGGGCTGGGGACGGACGGCGTGCTGCTGATCGATGCCGGCCAGATCTTCGGCGAGGATGTCGACGCCGCCGCCGCCCGGCTGGAGGCGATGGAGCGCAACCGCGTGACCTGGTTCGAAGAGCCGTTCGCGGGTGATGCGCTGGCTGCCTATGGTGCGCTTGCCCGGCGGATGGGCACGGTCGGGCTGGCGGGGGGCGAGGCGGCGCACAACCGCCACATGGCCGGGCACCTGATCGAGTATGGCGGAGTCAGGTACATCCAGATCGACTGCGGCCGGATCGGCGGAATCGGCCCCGCCCGGCAGGTGGCCGCACAGGCCGAGGCGCGCGGCGTCACCTATGTGAACCACACGTTCACGTCCAACCTTGCGCTGTCCGCCTCGCTTCAGCCGTTTGCCGGGCTGGAGGCACATCGGATCTGCGAGTATCCGACCGGGCTGCAACCGCTGGCCCGCGACCTGACGGTGACCCGCATCGCGCCCGACGCCGACGGGTTGATCCACGTGCCGGACGCGCCGGGCCTTGGGATCGAGGTCAGCGCCGACGCCCTGGAACGCTACCGGGTGCCGGTCGAGATTCGCGTCGGCGGGCGCACGGTTTTCGCGGGGTAGGCGTCAGGCCGTGCCTTGCGCCGTGATCGCGTGTTGAGCGATTTGATTGATCGTTTTTGATCGTTCCCTGTCGTTTTGATCCTTGTCCTCTGCCGGTCTGATTGATCCTAAGGGGGAATCGATCAAAGGCTGCGGCAAGGGGACGGAAATGATCAAGCACCGGCGGCAAAAGCGCATACTCGGCATCCTGCAATCCCAGGGCTCGGTGGAGCTTTCGGGACTGGCGCGGATGATGCCCGAAGTGTCCCGCGTGACGCTGCGCCGGGACATCACCGAACTGGCCGAGGCGGGCGCGCTGAAGCGCACGCATGGCGGGGCCGTGCTGCCCGATGCCGCCGTTCTGGCGCGCGAGGCACAGCCCGCCCGCCCCGAGGCGATGGCCTCGGAACTGGACGGGCTGGACGGGATCATCCTGCCGCCCGTGCCAGGCCGCGGGGCCGAGGCGCTGCGCCGCCAGATCTGTCGCCGGGGCCTGCCGTTCCTGGCGGAATCCGCCGGGCAGGCGGGGGGCGTCTACCTGGGGCCGGACAACCTGACCGCGGGACTGGAACTGGGCCGCGTCGCGGGCGAAAGCGTCGACGCCGGGGGTGCGCTGGTGCTGATGGTCGTGCTGCCGGAACTGGCGAACACCCGCGCCCGCGCCGAAGGGTTCGAGGCGGGCATCCGCGAGACCGCCGAAGGGCCGGTCGAGTTCCTGCGCGTGAACGGGCAGGGCAGCTATCGTACGGCGCTGCGCGTGGCGCAGGACGCGTTCAAGCTGCGCCCCGAGATCGCGCTGGTGTTCGGCGTCAACGACCACTCGGCGCTGGCGGGCATGGACGCGGCCGAGAAGGCGGGCGCGCGGGTCGCGGCCTTTGCCACCGGGGGCGAGAACCCGGATTTCGTCGGTCGGCTGGGCGAGGACGGCCCGCTGCGCGCCGTCGCCGCCTTCTTCCCCGAGATCGTGGGCGAGTGGGGCATCGACCTGATGGCCGATGCGCTGGCCGGGCGGCCCATGCCCGACCCGGCGATCACGCCCCACGCGATCCTGACCGCCGGGACGCTGGATGCGCATTACCTGCGCGCGGGCGACGGCTGGGCGCCGAAACCGGGCTTGCGCGAGACTTTGATGGGCGCGTCGGCCGAGGCTTACCCGGCCACGCGGCGCG
>JBFHFG010000361.1:0-4149 GCA_041583815.1 Halovulum sp. | reverse complement strand
GACCGGCAAGGATGCCGTGATCGCGGCGCGCTATGACAATGTGACCGACACCACGCTGAACACCCGGCTGACCAACGCTGCGGGTGTCTCGGTGTCGACCGTCGAACACCTGATGGCGGCGATCGCCGGCTGCGGTCTGCACAACGTGCTGATCGACATCGACGGCCCCGAGATCCCGATCATGGACGGCAGCTCGCGCCGTTTCGTGCGCGAAATCGTCAATGCCGGCATGGTAAGCACGGGCGCTCCGTTGACCGCCTGGCGTGTGATGACCGAGGTCGTTCTGGAAGAGGGTGACGTTCGCGCCGTGCTGCGTCCGCACGATGGGTTGACCATCAGTTTCGAGATCGATTTCCCGGATCAGGCGATTGGTCAGCAGGCCTTCTCGCTGGACATGGCGAATGGCGCCTTCATTCGCGAGCTGAGCGATTGCCGGACCTTCTGCCGCAGCGCTGAGGTCGACTACATGCAATCCCGTGGTCTGGCCCTTGGCGGATCGCTGGCCAACGCCGTCGTGGTCGATGGTGCCGAAGTGCTGAACCCCGAAGGTTTCCGCCGCGCCGATGAATGTGTGCGTCACAAGATGCTGGATGCATTGGGCGATTTGTCGCTGGCCGGGGCCCCGGTACTTGGCGCCTATACCGGTGTCCGTGCAGGCCACGGGGCGACGAACCGCCTGCTGCGCAAGCTGTTCGCGACGCCCGGCGCGGTCCAGCAGGTGATCTGTGACGCGTCTGCTGCCCGGCATCTGCCCGGCTTCGGCATTCGTCCCGCCGACCTGGCCGCTGCGGGCTGAACACGACCCTTCGGAATCGCTTCTGCCGGACTTTCCGTCCCTGCCGCAGGTGTGCTAGGTCAGGTCCGGCACCGGTGGCTTCGCCGGCAGTTGGAACAGAGGCGCGAACGTGCACAAGGCCGCAGTCGTTTTCACCCTTCTGATCGCATTGTCCGCCTGCGGTGGCGGTGACGGCGACCTACCCCCGGTCGAAAGCCGGTCGGCGCAGGATCTCTATCTTGCCGCCGAGCAAGAGCTTCAGACCGGCCGCCCGGTGAATGCCGGCCGCCTGTTCGACGAGGTCGAGCGGTTGTACCCCTATTCGGAATGGGCCAAGCGGGCGATGATCATGTCCGCATTCTCGTACTATGACGCGAAGCGCTTCGGCGAGGCGCGCGCGGCGGCCGAGCGGTACCTGGATTTCTATCCCGCCGACGAAGACGCCGCCTATGCGCAGTACCTGGTTGCGCTCAGCTACTACGACCAGATCGCGGACGTGACCCGGGACCAGACGCAGACCTTCGATGCACTTCAGGCCCTGCGCGAAACGATCGAACGGTATCCCGACAGTGATTTCACCAAGTCGGCCGAACTGAAGTTCGACCTTGCCCTGGACCACCTTGCGGGCAAGGAAATGGAGATCGGTCGCTATTACCTTAAGAAGAAGCACTACACCGCCGCAATCAACCGGTTCCGTGTCGTGGTGCAGGACTTCCCGACCACGCGCCACACGGCCGAGGCGTTGCACAGGCTGGTCGAGGCGCACCTGTCGCTGGGCCTGACGGACGAGGCCCAGACCGCCGGGGCGATCCTGGGCTACAATCACCAGGGAACCGAATGGTATCAGGACAGCTATGCGCTGTTGACCGGGCAAGGACTGACCCTGGATGCCGCAGGGGACAACTGGCTTTCGCGCATCTATCGGCAGGTGATCCAGGGTAAATGGCTCTGATCGGGATAGGGCGCCGCTGACATGCTGCGCGAGCTGTCGATCCGCGACATGCTGCTGATCGAGACGCTGGACCTGACATTCCAGCCCGGTCTCAATGTCCTGACCGGTGAGACCGGGGCGGGCAAATCGATCCTTCTTGATTCTCTTGGCTTCGTGCTTGGGTGGCGGGGACGTGCTGAGCTCGTCCGCCAAGGCGCAGCCCAGGGCGAGGTAACGGCGGTGTTCGACCTGGCAGCGGACCACGCGGCAAATGCCGTGCTGGAAGAGGCAGGGCTGGAGCCGGACGACCAGTTGATCCTGCGCCGGATAAATTCGGCAGACGGGCGCAAACGGGGATTCGTGAACGACCGGCGCGTGTCGGGCGACGTGTTGCGGGCCCTGTCCGCCACGTTGGTCGAACTTCACGGTCAGCAGGACGACCGTGGATTGCTGGACCCGCGCGAACACCGGGTCCTGCTGGATGCCTTCGGCGAGCTTGACGAAGATCGTGCCGCGGTCCGCGCCGCTTGGCGCGCCCTGGCTGCAGCAAGGGCCGAACGCGAGAAGGCCGAGGCAGCCTTGGCCGAAGCCGCCCGCGACGCCGACTTCCTGCGCCACGCGGTGGCCGAACTGACCGAACTGGCCCCCGAACCGGGCGAGGACGATGCGCTGGACGCCGCCCGGCGCGCCATGCAGACCGCCAGTCGGATCCGTGACGAGGTTGCCCGCGCGGTCGAGATCATGGGCGCAGACGGCGCCGAATCCCGTCTGGCCGAGGCGATCCGCTGGCTCGAGGCCGTGGCCGACCGGGCCGATGGCGCGCTGGAGGAACCGATCGCCGCTCTGGGCCGCGCCCTGAACGAATTGGCCGAGGCGCAATCCGCGACCGAAGGCTTCCTCGAACGGCTTGAGTTCGACCCCTACGAGCTGGAACGCACCGAGGAGCGGCTATTCGCCATTCGCGGCCTTGCCCGCAAGCACGATGTGCAGCCCGACGAGCTTCCCACGCTGGCCGAGGATTTGTCGGCGCGGCTGGCCGCCATCGACGGCGGTGATGCGGAAATCGGCCGCCTCCACCAGGCCGAAGCCGCAGCGCAGGCTGCTTACGACACGGCGGCTGGGGCGCTGAGCGAGAAGCGGCAGGCGGCGGCCAGTAGGCTCGACCAGCAGATGGCGGCGGAACTGGCCCCGCTCAAGATGGAGCGGGCAGTCTTCGAAACCCGCGTCTCAGCCGCAGAACCAGGACCCGACGGGCGCGACGCTGTCAACTTCACCGTCGCGACGAACCCGGGCGCACCGGCGGGGCCATTGGGCAAGATCGCCTCGGGTGGGGAGCTTTCGCGCTTTCTTCTGGCATTGAAGGTTTGTCTGTCCCGACGCGCAGACGGCCTGACGATGATCTTCGACGAGATCGACCGGGGCGTGGGCGGCGCGACCGCGGACGCGGTCGGTCGCAGGTTGGCGCGCGTGGCGCAGGGCGCGCAGGTGCTGGTCGTCACGCACTCGCCACAGGTGGCGGCACTGGGCGGGCATCACTTCCAGGTCTCGAAGGCGGTCGAGGGCGAGGTCACGCGCACCAACGTTCGCCCGTTGGCCTCGGCCGCGCGGGTGGACGAGATCGCGCGCATGTTGTCAGGCGATCGCATCTCAGACGAGGCGCGGTCCGCCGCGCGGGCGCTGCTGGATGGTGTCTCGGCCTGAGCCGACAGGCGTCGCAGAAGACACCCCGGAAAACGACCGAAACGAAAAACGCCGGCCTTTTCAGCCGGCGTCTTGCATTTCTGGGACGGCGCGTGGCGTCAGATCAGCACGACCTGTGTGCCCACCTGGGCCTGTTCGTACAGCCATTCGATCTGCGGGTTGAACAGGCCGATGCACCCGTTCGAGGATCGCCGACCGATCTTGCGCACATCGTTGGTGCCGTGAATCCGGTAGTATTCCCAGCTGAGGTTCAGCGCGCGGGTGCCCAGCGGGTTCTCGGGGCCGGGTCCGACATAGGTCGGCAGGTCCGGGTTCCGCTCCAGCATACTGGGGGTGGGGCGCCATTCCGGAGCGGGACGCTTCAGCGTGATCTCGGTCCGGCCGCGACGGGTCAGCTCGTCGGTCAGCGGAACCGAGGTCGGGAAGATCCGCGGATCGGGATTGTCCTCGGCCCAGTAGAACAGCACACGCGCGTCGGTGTCGCAAAGGATGCACCCTTTTGCGCGGCTGTCGAAATGATCCTCCCAGCGGTGCGTCGTCAGGCCGGACACCCGGCGGCTGATCGACGTACTGGCGATGGCCGGTGCGGCCAGGCTGGCCGCGGCGCCGGCAAGGAATGTCCTTCGTGGGAATGCCATGAATGGCTGCTCCTGATAGATGCCTCGCCGCGTTTTCTGTGACGGTTCCCGCGCCGACGCAAGACACGTGTTCTTGAGGCTGAGCGGGTTTCCGCCAAGTCTAG
>JBFHFG010000360.1:0-4165 GCA_041583815.1 Halovulum sp. | reverse complement strand
GGTGTCGCGCGGCGTGTTGAGGTAGATTGCATAGGGCGGCACATCCCGCGGTTCATCGGCCGACCGGGGCAGCCAGACGCCGTAAAGATGGCGTTGCGCCTCCCGCAAACCGGCGTATGGCCCCTTGTAGTGCATCACCGCGATCTGCCCGCCGGGCAGATTTATTGCCGCCAGATCGTAGGGCATCGGCGCGCCCTCGGCCAATACCAGCCCCGCGTGGCTGCGCAATTTGGACTCGGGCACCGAATCGGGATCGTCCATGTAGACGCCCACCATGCCGCGCACCTGCGGCCAAAGGTTCCGCGCGTTGGCGATGGCAGCCAACCTGTCAAAGGCCGCCCCGATGCCGGCGTAGGCCCCGTTGTGGGCAATATTTGCCGTAAGGCGGTCGGGTTCGTTTCGGGTCTCGATGGGAAACATTGGGTATCATTTCGCGGTAAGGCTGAGAAATCTTTGCGGCAACCTTCGTCCCTCGGCACGGAAGGCCGTCGGGCTCAGACCGAATTCGGCCCGAAAGGCACCGGCAAAGCTGCGTGCTGTGCCATAGCCGGCCTCCGCCGCGATGGCATCAAGTGTCCGGTCGCTTCCTTGCAAGCGCGCTCACGCGTATAAGCCGGCGGCGGCGGATCGTCTGGGCGGCGGTTTCACCGGTCATTGCGACATAGACCCGGTGCCAGTAGAAACGGGCCATGACAGCAACCTCGGCCAGCCGGTCCAGGCTCAGGTCGCCGTCCGGGTCGGCATCGATATGCGCCAGCACGCGCAGGATGCGCGCCTCGTATCGGGAATGGTGCATCATGTCTGCACTATGTCACCGAACCAGGGCACAGATATTGCGATAATCACCCTGTCCGGACGCGGCTGCGCGCGCTACCCTTTGCCTGTGGCATTGGGGGATGGCAGTGGGCATTCAGGATAATTCGGGTCAGCAGGAATTCTGGTCCGGCGCACAGGGGCAGACCTGGCTGCGGTATGCTCATATCTTCGACCGGCTGTTCGCGACGGTGGACGGGCTGCTGCTGGACGCGGCGCTGCCCGCGCCCGGAGAGCATGTTCTCGACATGGGAACCGGTTCGGGCGCGACGGCGCGGGTGTTCGCCGCCCTTGTGGCGCCGCGCGGCTCGGTTCTGGGGCTGGACATCTCGCCGCTGATGGTCGCTCATGCGACGCGGCTCAGCCACGACGAAGGGATCGCCAACGTCACCTTCATCGAGGGGGACGCCGCGACCGCGGACCTTCCGCACGCTGCCCACGACCTGCTGATCTCGCGCTTCGGGGCGATGTTTTTCGCCGACCCGGTCGCCGGGTATCGCGGATTGCGCGGTACGCTCAAACCGGGCGCGCGGCTGGTACTGGCCTGCTGGGGGGACATGGCGTCGAACCCGATGTTCGGGATGACGACCGACCTGGGCACCCTGCATTTCGGTCCGCAAGATCAGGGCGCCCCCCATGCGGCGGGTCCGATGGCCTTCGCCGATATTCCGCGTGTCGAAACGATCCTGCGTGACGCGGGTTACGACCAGCCGCGCGGCCGCGCGGTCGACATGAACCTGTGCCATCCCGGCGGAATCGAGGCCGCGCTGCCGGTCATGACCGAACTCGGACCTCTGGGCCGGATGATGCGCGAGGCGGATGCCGATGCGGACACCCGCAGGATCGTGGCGGACCAGTTGCGCAAACGACTGGCGCAGTTCGTCTCGTCCGACGGAACGCTGCGGCTTCAGGCCCGGATCAACCTTTTCACTGCCCGCCGACCTTAGTTCCCGCCGCGGAATCGGCCTTGTGCCGTTGCAATCGGGGCGGTCGCGGGTCATATGTGCCGACACGAAACCATACCGGGACCGACGCACCGCATGCACGCTTACCTTGAATTCGAAAAGGGTCTGGCCGAAATCGAGGGCAAGGCCGAGGAACTGCGCGCGATGGGCCGCCATAATGACGGCATGGACGTGGAATCCGAAGCCAAGGCGCTGGACAAGAAGGCTGCCGGCCTGCTGAAGGAACTCTACGGCAATCTCACGCCCTGGCAGAAATGTCAGGTCGCGCGGCATCCCGATCGCCCGCATTGCGTGGATTACATCGACGCGCTGTTCACCGAGTACACGCCGCTGGCCGGTGACCGGAATTTCGCCGACGATCACGCCGTGATGGGCGGGCTTGCCCGGTTCGACGATCGACCGGTGATGGTGATCGGGATCGAGAAAGGCTCGGACACGCGTTCGCGGCTGGACCGCAATTTCGGCATGGCCCGCCCCGAAGGCTATCGCAAGGCGATCCGCCTGATGGACCTGGCCGACCGGTTCGGCCTGCCCGTGGTTACGCTGGTCGACACCACCGGGGCCTATCCCGGCAAGGGGGCCGAGGAACGCGGCCAGGCCGAAGCGATCGCCCGCTCGACCGAGAAATGCCTGACGATCAAGGTGCCGCTGGTGTCGATCATCACCGGCGAGGGTGGCTCTGGCGGCGCCGTGGCCTTCGCCACCGCCGACCGGCTGGCGATGCTCGAACACTCGATCTACTCGGTCATCTCGCCCGAAGGCTGCGCCTCGATCCTGTGGAAGGACGCCGAGAAGATGCGCGAGGCCGCCGAGGCGCTGCGCCTGACCGCGCAGGACCTTGAACAGCTGGGCGTCATTGACCGCATCATCAAGGAACCGCTGGGCGGCGCGCAGCGCGACCGTACAGCCACCATTGAGGCCGTGCGCAAGGCGCTGGGCAAGATGCTGGACGAGGTCACGGCGCTGCCGCAGGACGAACTGTCTCAGCTGCGCCGCCGCAAGTACCTGGACATGGGCTCCAAGTCGCTGGTCGCCTGAGCCCGCTTCCCTGAGTTTGGTCCCGGCCCCGCCGGGGCCGGTTCGCGACCATCTTCACAGGTGGATGATCAGGCCGCCGGCAAGGCCCGGAACCCCGCTTCGGCCACCAACGCGTCTGAAGCAGGCTCGATCCTGGCTTCCAGCTCTCCGACGAAAGCGTTCAGGTCCATCCCAGGCGGGATCTCTGGCAGGTATTCCACCACGGCCAGCCCGGGTTTGCGCAGCCACGACTTGCGGCCCCAGAACACGCCCGCGTTGGTCGCAGCCGGCACGCAGGGCTTGTTCATGCGCTGGTACAGCACCCCCGCGCCGACCTTGTAGGGGCGCGCCGCACCCGGCGCCACGCGGGTGCCCTGCGGATAGATCACCAGCTGGCCTGGATCGGTTGCGTTCTTCGTGGCGCCCTGCACCATCTGGCTGACAGCCTGCCCCTTGCGTCCCCGCGCCACGGGGGTCGAGCCCATGCGCATCGCGTAAAGGCCCAGGATGGGCGCCCACTTCAGCTCTTTCTTCATGATGAAGCGAGAGCGGGGCAGTACGGCGACATGGATCAGGATGTCCAGGAACGACTGGTGCTTCGAGGCGACGATGACATCGCCATCGGGCACTGGGCCACGCACCTCGGTCCGAAGGCCGCAGATCAGGCGCAGCAACACCAGGCCGATGCGGCAGAAGCTGCGCACGCTCCAGTGCGCGCCCTTCGGGGAGGCGATGGCCAGCGGCGCACACAGGATGCCCATCACAAGCATCAGCGTGTAGAACAGCGCGTCGAACAGCATCGATCTTATCAGCAGCATCAGCGCACCCGCCTCAGTTCGCGAAACGCCGCGGCACGCGTCACGGCGAAGGCCAGCAGGCCGAAACCCAGCGGTACGATCATCAGAGCAAGCCAGCCAAGCGCCCCCTGCGGCGCAAGCGGCGGAATTGCATCAGCCTCGCTGGCGGGGAGAAGCAGCAGCAGCAGCGCGCAGGCCACGGTGCCCGCGACTGCGCCTAGAAGTGTGCGCAACGTGAAGCGACGTACGAAGGCGCGGGCGATATAGCTGTCCTGCGCGCCGATCAGGCGCAGCGTTGCGATCACTTGGCGGTTCATCGCCAGTGAAGCTCGCGCGGCCAATGTCACCACGACCGCCGTCACCGCAAAGGTAAGCGCAAGGGCGCTCAGCGCCAGAAGCCGCAAACGACCGGCGGCGGCTGTTACTGTGCCGCTCCAGCGATCGTGGCGATGATAGATGGCCTCGGGAAATTCGCCCGCGAGCCGCAGCGCCAGGGCGTCGCGATCCAGTTCTGTGGTTTCCTCGACTGCCAGCATCAGCGGCAGGTCTCGATCCTCCAGCAGCGAGGTGTCG
>JBFHFG010000359.1:0-4223 GCA_041583815.1 Halovulum sp. | reverse complement strand
TCGCCGATGATGCCCTGCATCTCGGCGGTCTCGCTCTCGTTCATCCCCGCCGTCGGCTCGTCGAGGATCAGGATCCGCGGCTGCAGCGCCAGCGCCCGCGCGATCTCGACCCGCCGCCGGTTGGCATAGGACAGCGAATAGGTCGGCTGGTCGATCCGCGGCGCCAGGCGTTCGCCGAAGGTGGCGATGATCTCGCGCACCACGGCGCGCATTGCCACTTCCTCGGCGCGGACCGAGGCCGGCTGGATCAGCGCCTTCATGATCTCGATCACCGGGGCGGCGACCGGCACCCGCGACCGCGACGCCTTCAGCCGCGTGTGGCAGCCGATCAGCACGTTGTCCATCACCGTCAGGTTGCCGAAGACCCGCCCGTGCTGGAAGGTCCGGGCCATGCCCTTCTCTGCCATCCGGTGCGGCGACAGGTTGGTGATGTCCTGCCCGTCCAGCAGCACCTGGCCGGAGGTGGGCGTGTAGTGACCAGCGACGACGTTGAACAATGTCGTCTTTCCCGCGCCATTGGGGCCGATCAGACCGGTGATGGACCCTTCGGCGATCGAGAGGGAGGCGCCATCGACGGCGCGGATGCCGCCGAAATGCATGTGCAGGTCGCGCACTTCGATGATGGGTCGGGCCATTGGCAGGCTCTTCCAGTTATGGAAAGACCCAAGGCGCGGGTGCGCCTCGGTCCCCCAGGTTTGATTTACGCGCCCGTCAGCGGAACTGGACGGTCTTGTACTCGCCGCCTTCGATGACGTAGTCGCGATAGGTGCCTGCGGCCTCGCCCGGGCCGATCAGCTCGACATTGGTTGCGCCGACGTAGTCGACCTCGCCACCGCCGGCCAAGATTTCCAACGCCTTGGCCAGTTCACCCGGCAGGATCTTTTCGCCGGGTTCGTTGGCGACAGCCATCAGGTTGGCGGCCACGGCTTCGCGGGTGGCTTCGCCGCCGGCCTGCATGGCCAGCGCGATCAGCGCCGCCGAGTCATAGCTTTCGCGGGTGAAGGTGGACGAGGAGTCCACGCCGCCAGCTTCGGCCACGGCGGTGAAGGCGTCGGTGCCTTCGCCCTCGGACCAGGGAACCGAGCCGATCGAGCCTTCGAGGTCGCTGCCCAGCGCGTCCAGCAGGCTGTCGGCAAACATGCCGTCACCGAAGGCGAACGTGTCGAACGCCCCGGTGTCGAGCGCGGTCTGCACGATGCCCACGCCGCCCTGGTCGGCATAGCCCAGAACGACCAGCAGGCCGCCGCCGGCAGCGGCCAGCGCGCCGACCTCGGCCGAGTAGTCGCCCTTGCCGTCTTCGTGTGCGGCGTTGATGGTCACGGTCCCGCCGAGTTTCTCGAAGTTCGAGATGAAGCTGTCCGAAAGGCCCTTGCCGTAGTCGTTGTTGGTGTAGGTCACGGCCACTTCGTCATAGCCGTTGTCCTTGACGATGTTCGCCAGAACCTCGCCCTGGCGGGCGTCGGAGGGGGCGGTGCGGAAGAACAGGTCGTTGTCCTCGATCGTCGAGAGCGCGGGTGAGGTGGCCGAGGGCGACACCATCACGACGCCGTTCGGCACGGCGACGTTGTTGGCGACCGCGGTGGTCACGCCCGAGCAATCGGCGCCGACGATGGCCACGACATTGTCCGAGGTCACGAGGCGTTCGGCCGCGGCGGTGGCGGCGGCGCTGTCGACGCAGGTCGAGTCGGCGCGGACCGGGGTCAGCGTGACGCCGTCCAGCAGCTTGCCGCTGTCCGAGACTTCCTTCAGCGCCAGTTCCGCGCTGGCTGCCATGTTCGGGGTCAGCGACTCGATCGGGCCGGTGAAGCCGAAGATGATGCCGACATTGGTGTCCTGCGCGAGGGCGGTGCCCCCCACAAGCGCGCTGGCCGCGGTGGCGAGAAGAAGTTTCCGCATGAATGCTCTCCCTGTATGGCCGGCGTGTTCTCCGCCCGGCCGGATTCGTCCGATCGAACAATATCGACTTGCCCTTGTGGCGCAAGGCCGCGCGGGGCTGGTTGCCGCGCTGTCAGGTCAGCCGTGCGCGGACCATGGACAGCGGCAGGGCCGCCAGTGCCGCCACGATCGCCGCAGCCCAGCCAAGGCCAAGCACGTCGGCCAGCGCCCCCAGCAGCAGCGCCCCGAGGGCCGAACCGCCGATGCCGGTCATCACCCACAGGCTCATGACACGGCCGCGGTAGCCATCGGTCAGCACCTGTTGCAGCGCCGATTGCACCGACACGCCCATCACCGTGCCCGCCGCGCCCAGCAGCGCGACCGAGGCCACGGTCAGCGGCCAGTTGCCCGAGACAGCGACCACCAGTGTCAGCGCCAGGCCAAGCGCCACCGCGATCAGGCCTGCGCGCGGCACCTTTCCCGGCAGCGGTGCCGGCAACACCATCACCAGCGCCGCGGCGGCCAGCGCGCCCATGCCTGCGACCGAGGTCAGCGTGCCCAGCCCGGTGGGGCCGCGGGCGAAAATGCCGTCGGCGACCAGTGGCAGGATCTCGAGCATGCCGCGGCCCAGCAGGGCGAAGCCGCCGGTCAGCAACAGGATCAGTCGGGTGAAACGGTCGTTCCAGGCATAGCGCACGCCCTGTGCCAGCCCGTGCAGCAGGCTGCCGTTCTCTTCCCCGGTCGGGGTGCGATCGCGGGGGCGCAGCAGGCGCAGCACCACTTGGTAGGGCAGCAGGCAGGCGGCGATCACCCAAAGCGCCGTGCCCGGCCCCCAGGCGTGGATCAGCGCGCCGCCCACTGCCGGGCCGATGCTGCGCGCCAGGTTGAAGTTGATCGCGGTCGAGGCGATTACCGACGAGATGCTGCCCGCCGGTGCCAGCAGGGGCGCCAGGCTCATCCGCACCGGGTGGTGGGCGGACATAACGACGCCATAGGCCAGCGCCAGCATCGTCAGCGCCGCGCGCTCCAGCAACCCGGCTGAGAACAGCGTGGCGGTCAGCAGGGCCAGGCCGAACAGTGCGCCCTGTGCGATCTTCGCCGCAGGCATCAGCGGCATGCGGTCGATCAGGGCGCCGAACACCGGGCCCGACAGCATCGTAGGCGCGAAACCGAGAAAGGCGACAAGCCCCACGAAAGCCGCCGAGCCGGACAGTTCCCACGCCAACCAGGCGAAAGTGATGCGCTGGATCCACATCGCTTGCAGGGAAAATGCGTTGCCGAAGAAGTAGAGTCGGAAGTCCCTGGACCGGAATGCCGACAGGTTAAGACCAAATTTCAATGGGTTGCGCGGCTTCCGGGGCGGCTTTGGCCCGCCCGGAGCGGTGCTGTCGAGACTATGAACCAGGCGCATAACGGCTTTTCCAAACTGGGCGCTTGAGGCTTTCGCCAGAGTGTCCATATTGCAGTGCAACAGGAGCCGAAATGGTCGAGCGAAAGCCGATCGGGATGATGCGGACGGGGGAATAGATAACACGCCCTGCCGCGAGTGCCAGTGCTCCGGGTCGCGGTCGATGCCCCGCAATGGCGGGCAACGTCGGTCGGACACCAAGCGCGGGATGAAGCCCGCGTCATCGGGGGGACGAGGCGAAACGCCTCATCACTGTCGAACAGGGGCTCCGGCCCCGAAACTTTGAACAACCGCGGCCAGAAGGGTCGCAATGCCCGCGAAACCGCGCGCGGCCCGAGGCCGACACGGACAACGAGCAGAGACATCAAGGGCCGAAGGGCCCACACGAAAGGACGAATACAATGGCTACCACCACGCACCACGCCGCTATCGCCACCCGCCCCGCTTTCGCCGACCGCTTCGGCGCTCTGCTGCGCGACCTGCGCGCCGCTTACGAAGAAAGCAAGCTGGTTCGCCGCACCGAGCGTGAACTGTCGGCGCTGAGCGATCGCGACCTGGCCGACCTGGGCATCTCGCGTTTCGACATCCGTCGGATCGCCCGCGAAAGCGCCCGCACCATCTGAGACTGGCCCTACCGGACCAGCAAGCAAACGCCCGGCCACGCGCCGGGCGTTTTCATTTGTGGGGGGCACGCGAGGTCGCGCGGCGCTGCGCACATGAAAAAGGGGCGGCCGAAGCCGCCCCCTTCCCCCCGTCTGTCGTTCCCGGAAACCGAACTCAGAAACCGAAGACCAGCGAGACACCCAGGGTGTGATCGGTGCTTTTCAGACCCGGCAGCGGATCGGTGTTGTACTCGGTCCGGTAGCTGACGCGCGTGGACAGGCGGTCGTTCAGCTTGAAGTTCACGCCGGCGTCGTTGGTCAGCAGCGCGTCCACATCC
>JBFHFG010000358.1:0-4240 GCA_041583815.1 Halovulum sp. | reverse complement strand
GCATGCCCTATTACCAGCTGAACCAGGCCTTCCACAGCCGTTTGGCGGAACTCTCGGGCAACGAAACCCTGCAAGAGATGCAACGCAACATTCAGGCCCGGCTGAAGCGCATCCGCTTTCTGGGCAACCGCAGCCCGGAATACTGGGATGCCGCCGTCGAGGAACATCAGCAGATGGCAGACGCGCTCCAGCGGGGCGACGGAAACGCGCTGGGTGAGGTCATGGCCCGGCACCTGTCCAACACATGGGAACGCGTCAAGGACACGGTCTGAGCCCCTCCCCCAGCTGCACGGGCCATGCGATGACTCGTTGCGCAGGCCACACCGATCCGCGACACTCCGCCCGCAGGCCCCTCAAACCCGGTTAATTCCTTGTCGTTCGATCTGAAGTCACTTGAACTGTTCGTCCGGGTCGCGACCATCGGGGCGATCGGTCGCGCCGGGGCGGAATTCAACCTGTCCTCGTCGAACGCCACTCAACGGATCAAGGCGCTCGAGTCCGACTTGGACGTCACGCTGCTGAACCGCACCACCCGCGCGGTATCGCTGACGCCGGACGGCGAGATCTTTCTGGAACACGCCCGGCGCATCCTGGACGATGTCGAGGATGCCCGGCTGGTCCTGTCGCATCAGGCGCACAATATCTCGGGGCCGCTGCGGGTCACGGCTTCGGCCTCGTTCGGGCGGTCACATGTCGTTCCGTACGTCCCTGATTTCCTGTCCGCCTATCCGGATGTCACGCTCGACCTGAACCTGACAGACACGATCGTGGACATCGTCGACCAGGGCTATGACCTGGCGTTCCGGATTGGTGAACTGGCGCCGTCCAGCCTGCTGGCCCGCAAGATCGACGAGAACCCGCAATGGCTGGTCGCGGCGCCATCCTACCTGGACCGCGCGGGAACGCCGCAACTGCCGCAGGACCTGGGTAACCACACCTGCCTGCCCATGGGCCGGGCGCGCAGCTGGCACCTGACCTCGGCTGACGGTACGCGGCACGAAGTCCCGATCTCGGGTCCGGTGGCGGTCAACATGGGTGACGCGATCGGCGAGTGGGTGTTGGCCGGGGTAGGAATCGGGCTGGCATCCCTGTGGCATGCGGGGCCGGATCTGCGGGCCGGACGGCTGGTCCGCGTCCTGCCCGATCTGCGCGGCTGGCCCGACACCAACATCTGGGCAGTGCGCCCGCCCGGCCGCCTGATGTCCCCACGGGTCAAGGCATTCCTGACCTTCATGGAAGAGCGGATCACCCGGGCGAACCGGGAACGCTACGGCGGGCTTGGCTGACAAGATTATTCCGGATTCCGGAATATTGTTTTTAGCGCTTCGCCCATTATCCCGAAGGGAATGCTTGTTACCTCAGCCGCAGGCAAGCGAATGGAGGCCAAGCCATGAAAGCAGTGAACCCGTCGGATTTTTCTCAGTCGCTCGACATCACCGATGTGGCGCGCAACCGCTACACCGCGAAAGCGTATGATCCGACGCGAAAGATCCCGGCCGAAGACGTCGAGAAGATCCGGCAGTTGCTGCGTTTCAGCCCGTCCAGTACCAATGTGCAGCCGTGGCATTTCATCATCGCCAGCACCGAAGAGGGCAAGGCCCGCGTCGCCAAGTCGACCGAGCGGCGGTATCCGTTCAACTCCGCCTCGATCCTGAACGCCAGCCACGTGGTCGTCTTCGCCAGCCGGCTGGAACTTCCCGAATCCCACCTCAAGCTGGTGCTTGACCAAGAGGAAACCGACGGCCGGTTTGCCGCCGATCCGCAGACCTTCAAGACACAGATGCACGCCGGGCGCAGCATGTTCGCGAACATGCACAAGCAGGACATGAAGGATTTGCAGCACTGGATGGACAAGCAGGTCTACCTGAACCTTGGCCAGTTCCTGCTGGGCGTCGCCACGCTGGGCATCGACGCCACCCCGATGGAAGGTGTCGAGACGGCTGTGTTGGACGAGGAATTCGGCCTGCGCGAAAAGGGTTACTCGGCGCTGCTGGTGGTCCCGCTGGGCTATCGGGACGACGCCGCGGACTACAACGCCAAACTGCCGAAGTCGCGCCTGACCTACGCCGATATCCTGACTGAGGTCTGATCCCCAGCCGCCCGTCCCTGGGTGGCCGGAACAGACGACACCAATCCGCGGCGGCGCGGGCGTGCGCGCCCGCCGCCGCTTTCGTTTCAGCGTTGGCGCTGGAACAGGATCATAGCCAGCGCCAGCAAGCTGGAGCCAAGCATCAGCAGCAGCGACACGGCGTTCAGCAGCGGCGTCGACCCCTCTTTCAGGCGGTCGAACATCGCGATGGTCAGTGGCGCGTCCGACCCAACCAGCATCAAGGTCGTGTTGAAGTTCTCGAAGCTCATCAGAAAGGCCACAACCAGCGCCCCGATCAACGCCGGGGCGAGGAACGGGATGGTGATCGTGCGCACCGCGGTCAGCCGGCTGGCGCCAAGGTTCAGCGCCGCATCCTCGAGCGTGCGGTCGAACTTCTGCAGCCGGGCCGAAATCACCAACGTCGCGATCGTCGCGATGAACGAGAATTGTCCCAGGATGACCAGCAGAAGTCCCGGTCGCAGTGATTGTATGTCGATCTCGGCGGTGTCCCACGCAGCGTTCGCCACCGTGGACGAGAATACCAGGATCGAGATCCCCAGCACGATGCCCGGAATGACCAGCGGCAGCAGCATGATCACGTAAAGCAGCCCCTTGCCGCGGAACTGGTAGCGATTGAACAGGAATGCGTTCGACAGGCCCACCGCCACCGACAGCACCGACACGCACATGGCCACGAAGACCGACGTGCCGATGGCCCGCATGATCGAGCGTTCGTGGAACACACCTATCATCGGCCTCTCGTCCCCGAAGAACCAGTTCCAGGTGAACCCTTCCCACGGAAGCGAGGGGAACTGGCTGTCGTTGAAGGCAAAGACCGCCACGACCGTCAGCGGCAGCGCCAGGTAGACGAAAAACAGCGCCACGTAGACGGCATAGGCGATGCGGACGGCACGGGACTGGGGAATTGTCGGTATCATGGCTGCCTTACCCCATCGTCTTTTCAAGGGTCTGACCGGTCATCTTCAGCATGCCCCAGACGATCACCGAGGACAGGAACAGCAGCATGAAGCCAAAGGCGGCGCCCAGTTCCCAGTTGAAGCGTACGATGAACTGGGAATAGATCAGCTCGGTGAACCACAGGCTGTCCTTCCCGCCCAGCATCGTCGGCGTCAGGTAGTTGCCGAGGCTCAGCATGAAGACCACGATCGAGCCGGACACGATGCCCGGCGCCGCGTGCGGAATGACGATCTCGCGCATGACGCTGAACCCGTTGCCGCCAAGGTCGTAACCTGCCTCGATCACGCTATCGTCCAGGCTTTCCAGCGTCGTCACCAGCGGCACCACCATAAACAGCATCGAGGTGTAGACCAGACCGACCATGATCGCGGCGTCGTTGTACAGCATCTCGACCGGCTGGTCGGCCAGCCCGACCCATTGCAGCACGTTCGAGACCAGTCCCGTCTCGCGCAGCAGGATCATCCAGCCGAAGGTCCGCACCAGTTCCGAGACGTAGAACGGGATCAGGCACAGCAGGAACAGCGCCGACTGCAGGCGCCCCTTGGCGATCTTGGCGATGTAGTAGGACACCGGAAATGCGATCAGCAGCGTGATCGCCGTCGCAAGGATAGACATCACCGCCGTCCGGAAGAAGGTCCACAGGTACAGCGGCTCGGTAAAGAAGGTGGCATAGTTCGCAAGGCTGGTCTGGTATTCGCGCACCGCCACCCGCTCGCGGATCGACACCAGGAACATGTCGATGTGCGGAATGATGATCAGCAGCGACAGCCACAGCAGCAGCGGCGTCAGCAGCAGGATGAACCCGAGCTTGGTTTCAGACCGCATCAGCGCCCCCCGGCGGGAAAGCAGTTGCCCTGGTCGCCCGACCATCCGATGTGCACCGTGTCGCCCTTGCCAAGCGCGGCGAACTCGCCCGATTGCGGCAGGCTGACCTCGATCTCTTCTCCGCCGCCGCTGTCGTCACGCACGAGGATCCGGCTGGCCGCGCCGTTGAACAACAGGCTGCTGACAGTGCCGACGATCCGGTTGTCGAATTTCTCCAGCTCGGATGCGTTCTGCGCGATGCGGATCGCCTCGGGGCGGACAAAGATATCGGCCTCGTCACCAGCTTTCAGGTCGCGCCCGTGCACCGAGCCGCGCATGCTCATGCCGCTTTCGGTGCGCATCTGCATC
>JBFHFG010000357.1:0-4241 GCA_041583815.1 Halovulum sp. | reverse complement strand
GCTGGTGGTACGCCTGCTGGCCGATGATGCACGGCCCCTGCGCGGCGCGCTGAAGCACTTTCTGACCGGGTTTCGCGGTGCCGCGCTGCCGCGTGTCTGGACCATGTAGACAAGGAAGACCGACCGATGAACCTGACCCCGCGAGAGAAGGACAAGCTGCTGGTCAGCCTGGCCGCCATGGTGGCCCGCAACCGGCTGGCGCGCGGAGTGAAGCTGAACCACCCCGAGGCGATCGCACTGATCACCGATTTCGTGGTCGAGGGCGCCCGCGATGGCCGTTCGGTCGCCGACCTGATGGCGGCAGGTGCAAAGGTCATTACCGCCGACCAGTGCATGGAGGGCGTGCCCGAGATGATCCATGACGTTCAGGTCGAAGCGACCTTCCCGGACGGCACCAAGCTGGTCACGGTGCATCACCCGATCCGATGAAGGATTCCGACGTCACAGCCACCGATGCGGCAGAGGACGCGGCAAGGGACGCGACAGTGGATACGGCCGGTGCCGGCCGGCGTCTGCGCCGCGAAAAGGTCGTGCGCCGCGACTTCGCCTTTGTCCACATCAACAAGTGCGGCGGGCGCAGCGTCGAGCATGCCCTGGGCCTGCCGAAATTCCACGGTGATGCGATGCGCCTGCGTGCCCTGCATGGCGAGGCGCGCTGGCAAGGGATCTATTCGTTCTCGGTGGTGCGCAACCCGTTCACGCGGATGGTTTCGCTGTACCGTTACCGGGTGCGGTCGGGGCGGCTGGGCGATCCCGCCGCACCGATGCCGTTTCCGGAATGGGTGGTGCGGGTGTTCCGTGATGCCGATCCGCAGGTGCGCGACGGGCGCAACATGTTCCGCCCCGCCTTCGACTGGCTGCACGATGCGGACGGTGCCATGATCGTCCGCGAGAGCTTTCGGCTGGAAGAGCTTGACCGGTACTGGGATCTCATCCGCGCCCGGGTGGGCCGGGGCGATCCGCTGAAACGCCGCAACGCGGACCCGGACCCGGTTTCCGCCGCGTCGCTTTATGACGCCGAAACCCGCGCCATCGTGGCCGACGCCTTTGCCGCCGATCTTGAAACCTGGGCCTACCGCTTTCCCGCCTGACCCATGAGGAGTTGCTGATGATCCCCGGAGAACTCTTTCCCGCCGATGGCGAGATCACCCTGAACGAAGGTGCCGAAGCCGTCACGCTGACCGTCGCCAATACCGGCGACAGGCCGGTGCAGGTCGGCAGCCACTACCATTTCGCCGAGACCAACGCCGCGCTCGATTTCGACCGTGCTGCGGCGCGGGGCATGCGGCTGGACATCGCCGCCGGCACCGCCGTGCGGTTCGAACCGGGCCAGACCCGCGAGGTCGCGCTTGTGCCCTACGGCGGCACGCGCCGGGTCTTCGGCTTCAACCAGGCGGTAATGGGGGGCCTGTGAGCCAGACGTTGCCCCCCATCTACGGATCGCGCGGATGAGCCCGCGTACCTGGCATGCGGCCTGCGCCTGCGGATCGGTGCGGTTCTGGGTCCGCTGCGACCCGGCCGACGCCGTGCGCTGCATCTGCGCGCGCTGCCGGGGGACGGGCCTTTCGTTGGCCCATGTGCCCGGGGCTGATTTCCGGCTGCTGTCCGGGTCCGACGATCTGACCGAGCCGTTGGAAGGGGCGCGGACCCCGCACCATTTCTTTTGCGGCCGTTGCGGCGAAGCCTGCTTCGGCCACCCTGCCACCGCTGGCGGCGGTACGGTGTCGGTGAACGTCGCATTGCTGGGCCGGGGCGATCCGGCGGACCTGGACCCCGCAACAGGCGTGGGCGGGGCGGCGCGATGACCGCGCGCGCCCCCTTGCGTTCAGCCCGCGTCGGGCAGTGGCGGCAATGTCCGCAGGTAGAGGATGATCGCCTGCAGGTCCTCGTCCGTCATCTTTGCGAAATAGGCGTAGGGCATCGGCGCCATCATATCGCTTCCATCGGGGCGGTGGCCCGCGGTGATCATCGCGGCCAGTTCCTCGTCGGTGTAACCGGCAAGGCCGTCCTCGTGCGAGGTGATGTTCGCCGCAACCGATGTTCCCCACGGGCCGACGAACTCGAACCCGCCGCGGCCGAGGTCGGTGTCCAGCATCGGGCCTTGCGGGCCAAGCGGGGTGTGGCATTCCATGCAGTGCGCGACCGGACCGGCAAGATAGGCGCCGTATTCCACGGTCACGCCGCGCGCCGGCGCGGTCACGCTTTCGACCGGCGGGCCGTAAGCGGGGGGCAGCGGGATGTTGTATACGCTTTGCCCGGGATCGCTTTCGACGGCGGGAACCGTGCGCAGATAGGCGACCACCGCCGCCAGATCCTCATCGCCCAGACCCCGGTACATCGGGAAGGGCATTGGCGGGCCGATCAGGCTGCCGTCGGGGCGGATGCCCTCGCGGATCGCGCGGGCCAGCTCGGCATCCGACCAGTCGGCGATACGGCTGGCGGGGGTGATGTTGGGGGCGATGGCGGTAAACGCCTCTTCCTTCGCGACCAACTGTCCGGTCAGTTCCTGCCCGGCAATGGGTCCGTCGGGGCCTGCCGGAGTATGGCAGTTGCCACAGCCCATGATGCCCTCGACCAGGTATTTTCCGCGCGCGACCGGATCGTCCTGCGCGCCCGCGTGCTGCGCGCCGATCACAAGGCCCAAAGCAACAACGCTGAAGTACTTGTTACGCATGTTCGTCTCCCTCGGGTGACGGTCCTTGTCGCCTGTCTGATGCCTGCAACTTCGGTACCGCAGGAAGGAAAGTTACGCTCGCAAAGGATTCGCTACAATCGGGCAGTTGCGGCGGTATTGTGGAAAACGCACAGGTCGCGACCCATTGCCCTCGACGGGCGCGGAGGGAGCCGATGACCGATCCGACCATCGAAATCCGCCGGGTCCGGTCCCGTGCCGACATCGACGTTGTCCGCGACATGGTGTGGGAGTTCTTCGATTTCATGCGCGGGCGCTATCCGGACATGCTGGAGACGATCGACGCCTATATCGAGGACCAGGACCTCGCCGGACAACTGGCCGATTTTGAGCGGTATTTCACGCCGCCCGCCGGCGAGTGCTTCCTGGCGCTGCTGGACGGGCAGCCGGTGGGCATCTGCAAGTTGCGCCCGGGCCAGGACGGTGCGGCCGAACTGAACCGGATGTATGTCCGCGATGCCGCACGGGGACAGGGGCTGGGTCGCGCGCTTTGCCTTGCGACGATCGAGGAGGCCTGGGCGTTGGGCTATCGCACGGTGCTGCTGGACGCGCTCTACCGTCATGTCGAGGCGCTGCCGCTGTACCGCGCGCTGGGATTTCGCGACTACACCGCCGAGGATGTCTTCGGCGGCGACGATGACCGGATCGTTCACATGCGGCTGGACCGCCCCGAAAAGGAGTCCTGAGATGCGCCAACCGAAACCCGCGAACCCGATGGGCCTGATGCGCGCCGGATGGGACATGGCCCGCCTGATGGGCGAGGCGCAGATGGTGATCGGCATGCGGATGCTTGGCATGGCCGGGATCTGGGCCGTGAAACCGTCCGAGAACCTGCGCATGATCACCGAGAAACAGGCCGCCTTCACCCGCATGTGGATGGCGACCGCCACTGCCACTGGCAAGGGCGCGTCGCCGGACGCTGTGATGCGCGCCGCCATCAAGCCCTTGCGCCAGAAAACCGCGCCGAACGTCCGGCGGCTAAGCCGCGCCGGTACCCGGTCGTTCCCCAAACTGTAGGAGCCTGACATGCCCGCAACGATTTCTCGCGCCGCCTATGCCGACATGTACGGCCCCACCACCGGGGACCGGTTGCGCCTGGCCGACACCGACCTGATCATCGAGGTCGAGCGCGACCTGACCACCTATGGCGAGGAAGTGAAATTTGGCGGCGGCAAGGTGATCCGCGACGGCATGGGCCAGAGCCAGGCCAGCCGGGCGGAAGGTGCCGTCGATACCGTCATCACCAACGCGCTGATCGTCGACTGGACCGGCATCACCAAGGCCGACGTGGGCCTGAAGGATGGCCGTATCGCCGCCATCGGCAAGGCCGGAAACCCGGACACGCAGGCGGGCGTCGACATCATCGTCGGCCCGGGCACCGAGGTCATCGCGGGCGAGGGGCGGATTCTGACCGCCGGGGGCTTTGACAGCCACATCCATTTTATCTGCCCACAGCAGATCGAGGATGCTCTCCACTCGGGCCTGACGACCATGCTGGGCGGTGGCACCGGCCCTGCGCATGGCACCCTGGCCACCACCTGCACGCCGG
>JBFHFG010000356.1:0-4248 GCA_041583815.1 Halovulum sp. | reverse complement strand
TGAACCCCGACCCCGACGACGAGGATGCGCGCCGGCTGGCGTTTCGCGCCGTTGGCGCAGGCTGGGATGCCGCGCTTGCCGCCCTCGCAGAAGGGGCCGAGGCATGACTGCCGTGGCGGAAACGCCTGCGCGCGAAGCGTTGATCACCGCCTTCCTGGCACGCTGCCCCTGGTCCGCGGCCCGGCGCACGCACCTGGCTGGCGATGCTTCGAACCGTCGCTACGAACGTTTGCTGCACGATGCGCTGGGCCCCACGGTGCTGATGGACGCGCCGCCCGACAAGGGAGAGGACGTGCGCCCCTTCGTCGACGTGACTGAACGCCTGCGCGACGTCGGCCTGTCGGCCCCGCGGATCCTGGCTGCGGATGCCAAGGCGGGCCTGCTGCTGATCGAGGATCTGGGCGACGCGCTGTTCGCCCGCGTGCTTGAGAAACGCCCCGACGACGAGGTGCTGCTGTACTCTGCCGCGATCGACCTTCTGGCAGCGCTGCACCGACTGCCGGATACCGCCCAGGGGTTGCCGCCCTATGACGCGGCCGTCTATCGGCGGGAGTCCGCGCTGGCCACCGACTGGTATCTTCCCGCCGCCACCGGCACCCCGACCGACCCCGCGCTGCGCGACGAATTCCTGGACCTGATCGAGGCCGCCTGCGCGCCCCATGCGGCGACCCCGCCGGTCTGCGTGCTGCGCGACTATCATGCCGAGAACCTGATCTGGCTGCCCGACCGCGCCGGGGATGCCCGCGTCGGGTTGCTGGATTACCAGGATGCGTTGGCCGGGCACCCGGCCTATGACCTCGTCTCGTTGCTGGAGGATGCCCGGCGCGATACCTCTGACGCGCTGCAACAGGCGATGTGCGATCGCTATGTCGCGGTGTCGGGCTGCGATCCGGTTTCGCTGCGCGCGGCCTATGCCGCGCTGGGCGCGCAACGGAACCTGAAGATCATCGGCATCTTCGCGCGTCTTTGGCTGCGCGACGGCAAACCGCAGTACCTGGCGCTGATCCCGCGCGTCTGGGCGCATGTGCAGCGCGACCTTGCCCACCCGGACCTTGCCGCGCTGCGCGAATGGGTTGCTGCGCGTATGGTTGCGCCAACGCCCGATGTGCTGGATCGCCTGCGCCGGGCGCGAGGGGCATGAGGCAGGGATGACGCCAGACACCGCCATGCTGTTCGCCGCCGGGCGCGGAACCCGGATGCGTCACCTGACCGAGGACCGGCCCAAGCCGCTGGTGCGCGTCGCCGGACGTCCGCTGATCGACCATGCGCTCGACCTGCTCGCAGGGGCGGGCGTACGGCGGGTGGTGGTCAACACGCATTACCGGGGGGACCAGATCGAGGCGCACCTTGCGGCCGAACGGCGCGTCGATATCGCCATCTCGCACGAAGAGGGAGAGCTGCTGGAAACCGGCGGCGGGTTGCGCCATGCCGCCCCGCTTCTCGGCTCGTCGCCGGTGTGGTCGTTGAACCCCGACGCGATCTGGCGCGGGCCGAACCCGCTGCTTACCATGTCGGGGGCCGTGCCCGGCGGTGCGCGCCTGCTTCTGGTCCCCCGCGACCGGGCGCTGGGACACAAGGGGCCGGGCGATTTCTTCGTTGAGCCCGACGGCCGCCTGCGCCGCCGGGGCGAGGCCACAAGTGCGCCTTACGTCTATACCGGTCTGCAGATCGTCGATCCGGCCCCGGTCGTCGCGGTCGATCAGGCGGCGTTCTCGTTGAATGTCGCATGGGATGCGATGCTGGCCGGCGGCCGGTTGTTCGGCGCGGTCTACGACGGCGAGTGGTGCGACGTGGGCCAGCCCGAAAGCATTCCGCTGGCCGAAGGATTGCTGGCCCATGCCTGAATTTTCCGGTGTCCGCCCCGGTGTCTACGGGCTGCCGCCCGGCGTCGATTTCGCCGCCGAGGTGATGGCTGGCCTGACCGCCCGGAGCGCCGGTTTGCCGCCCGAACAAGCGGCCCGGGTCGAGGTCTGGGTGAACACTGAACGCGCCCGCCGTCGGCTGCTGTCGCTGATCGAGGATCGTCCGGTCAGCCTGCCACCGCGGATCCGCGCGCTCGGCGATCTGGTCGAGGCCGAGCCGGATCTGCCACCGGTGATGCCGCCGCTGCGCCGCAGGCTCGAACTGGCGCGACTGGTGCGCGCGTTGATCGAGGCGGCGCCGGACACCGCCGGTCGCGCAGCCGCCTATCCGCTGGCCGAAGGGCTGGCAGACCTGTTGGCCGAGATGCACATCGAGGGCGTGGATTTCGGGGCTGTCGCAGGGTTGGACGCACCCGATGATGCCGGGCATTGGCAGCGCGCCCTGTCCTTCCTGCGGCTGATCCGCGATGTGCTGACGGCGCCGGACGATGCCCGCGCCGATCCCGACCGGCGCATGGTCCTGGCGATGGCGGCGCGCGCCGCGCGTTGGGCGGCCGAACCGCCGAAGCATCCGGTGCTCATCGCAGGCTCCACCGGGTCGCGGGGGGCCACGGCCCGGTTCATGCGGGCGGTCGCGATGCTGCCCCAGGGCGCGGTGATCCTGCCGGGGCTGGATTTCGACCTTCCGCGCAAGGTGTGGGAGGGGCTGGACGACCCCCGACACGCCGCCGATCACCCGCAGTTCGGTCTGGCCGCGTTCTGCCGCGACATGGGGCTGGACCCCTGGGCGCTGCCCGCTTGGACCGATGCGCCCGCGCCCAGTCCGCCGCGCGCCGCGCTTGTGTCGCTGGCGCTGCGCCCCGCGCCGGTGACGGACCAATGGCTGGCCGAAGGGCCCGCGCTGACCCCACATCTGGCCGATGCGACCGAGGGGCTGACCCTGCTCGAAGCACCCGACCCGCAGGCCGAGGCCCAGGCCATCGCGCTGATCCTGCGCGAGGCTGTGGAACAGGGCGTACCGGCGGCGATGGTGACCCCGGACCGCACGTTGGCGCGCCGGGTTACGGCCGCACTGGACCGTTGGGGGATCGAACCCGACGACAGCGCCGGACGCCCGCTGGACCTGACCCCGCCGGGGGCCTTCTTGCGCCTGACATCGCAACTGCTGGTTTCGCCGCCCGATCCGGTAACGCTTGTGGCCCTGCTCAAGCATCCGTTGTGCGCTGCGGGGCAGGGCGGGCGCGGCGTGCACCTGGCGCAGGTCGAGGCGTTGGAGCTGAAGGTCCTGCGCGACGGAGGTCCGGTTGTCACGCCCGAGGTGCTGCGCGCCTGGGCCGCGAAAGGGGACGAGGCGCGCGCGACCTGGGTGGACTGGCTGGCGCCGCTGCTGGCGCCGCCCCCGCGCGGCACCGCGCCGCTTGAGGACCTTGTCGCGCGGCACCTTGCGCTGACCGTTGCGCTGGCCGCCGGGCCGGGTGGCAGCGATCCGGGCCCCCTGTGGCAGGAGGATACCGGCCGCACCGCCGAGGCCGCGATGGCCGCGCTGGCGCAAGAGGCTGACGCCGGTGGCGCGCTGGACCCGGCCGAGTACCCGGCGTTGCTGCGCGGTGTGCTGGCCGGGCACGACGTGCCCGCCGCCCCGTTCCGACCGCATCCCGGCGTGGCGATCTGGGGAACGCTCGAGGCGCGGACCCAATCCGCCCGGCTGACCATCCTTGGCGGCCTGAACGAGGGCACCTGGCCCCGGCTGCCGCGCCCCGACCCGTGGCTGTCGCGAGACATGCGGGCGGAGGCGGGTCTTCCCCTGCCCGAGCGTCAGATCGGCCTCGCGGCTCATGACTTCCAGCAGGCCATCGGCGGAGAGCGGGTGATCCTGTCCCGCGCCCTGCGCGACGGCGAGGCGCCGACTGTCCCTGCGCGCTGGCTGCTTCGGTTGACCAACCTGGCCGACGGGCTGGACCCGGACGGTGTCGTGGCCGCGATGCGCGCGCGTGGACGGCGCTATGCCGACATGGCCGCCCGGCTGGATGATGGCCCCCGTGTCGCGCCCGCGCCGCGTCCCGCCCCGCGCCCGCCCGCACAGGCCTTCCCCGAGGTCCTGTCGGTCACGCGGATCGAGACGTTGGTGCGCGATCCCTATGCGATCTACGCTTCCAAGATCCTGCGCCTTTCGCCGCTGCCGCCGCTGGCCCGTGCCGCCGATGCGCTGCTGCGTGGCACCAGCCTGCACGCGGTGATGGACCGGTTCCATCGTGAGACGCTGGACGGCCTGCCCGAAGATGCCGCTGCCCTTCTGGTGCGGCTGGCTGCCGAGGAACTGGACAAGGACGTGCCGTGGCCGACCGCGCGGGTCATCTGGCGCACCCGGCTGGCGGCCATCTCCGGC
>JBFHFG010000355.1:0-4250 GCA_041583815.1 Halovulum sp. | reverse complement strand
GCAGCCGGTCGACATGCGTTCCTGGCAGACCCGCCGGATGCGGACCGCGGAAACGCTCCACCCGTACGCGCCCGCGGGGCTGCACCAGCGGCGCGCCCGGTCCCTGGCAAAGGTAGACGGGACCTTCGGTCAAATGTTCCAGCGCTGCGAGGCCTCGTTGCAGGACCTCTTCGGCACCGGCCAGCGCGACGTCCATGTCGGCAGCCAGCGGCGCGGTGTCGTAAGCGGAGACGAAAATCGCGTCGGGAACGACGTCGGGGTCGGGAATGCGGCCGAAGGGGCGGGCGGTCAGCGCGGTCCACAGCCCCGATGCCAGCAACAGCGAGACGATCGCGGCGTGGCCCTCTGCGTGCGGCTCGAACCGGCGCGGCGGGGCATCCCCGGCTTCGATCTCGATCACGGACAAGCGCCTGCGCGCTCCCAGACTGACCTTGGTGATTGTCCCGCCCTGCGGTGCGGTGATGACGATGTCGGGCCGGTGGCGATCCCGGAACAGCGTGTCGCCAGCCAGCACCCGGTCGCCGGGCGCGACCAGCACTTCGGGCCGCAGCCCGGGATAATCGGCCCCCAGAACGCCCGAGACCGGCACGTGCTTGTCCACGGCGGGTACCTGTTCGGGTGCCCCCGGCATCCTGATCTGCAAGCCGCGATGAATTTTGTGGTCCATGTCTTCTGCCCGAATCCCCGGCGCTACCTTGCGAAGCCACTCCGTCCCTGACCTTGAGCCAAATCAAAGTGTGCGGTCCCGGAAGCGGCTATTCATTTTCCATCTTAGGTTTCTGGGGGTTGCGCGGATGAAATACCCAACTGGCGCTCTTGTCGGGGTTCTGATCGGGGCTGTGGTACCGGCGAGTGCCGCCTGGTCGCAGGATCAGGCCGCGTCCATCGTCGATGAATGGGCAGCATCCGCCCACGCGCGCGCCGATGCCGAGGCATTCACGCACTGGAACGACGAGGGCGAGATCCCGGCGGATTGCGCCCTGTGCCACGCGGGGTCCGGCTTTCGTGATTTCCACGGCATCGACGGCAGCCCCGCGGGCGAAATGTCAGGCCCGGTCGCGGTCGGCGGCGTGATCGACTGCGACACCTGCCACGCCGACGGTGTCGCCGCGATAGGCGAGGTCCGCTTCCCCTCGGGCGTCATGCTGCCCGCGCCCGCGAACAACGCGACCTGCTTTACCTGCCACCAGGGTCGCATGTCCGGTCCCGGCATCGCGGCAGCGGTCGAGGGCAAGGCCCCCGATGCGGTGGACCCGGAACTCGGTTTCCTGAACCCGCACTACCTTCTGGCGGCGGCGACACTGCACGGGGCGGCAGCGCAGGGCGGCTATCAGTATCCGGGCATGGAGTATGCCGGGCGGTTCGATCACGTTCCGGCCGCCGACGACTGCACGGACTGCCACAACCCGCACAGCCTGGAGGTGGCGACCGACACGTGCGCCGAATGCCATGGCGGAGAGGACCCGCGCGCGATCCGAGTCGGCGTCGGGCGGGCCGATCATGACGGCGATGGCGACACTGACGAGGGGCTTGCGGGCGAGATCGAGACGCTTCTGGCACACCTGCGCCAGGCGATCATGGACTATGCCGCCGCCACCGCCGAGGCGCCTATCGTCTACGATGCCGGTGCCTATCCCTATTTCTTCGCGGATACCGATGCGAACGGGCAGGTCGATCCGGGCGAGGCGGTCTTTCCGAACCGCTATGCCAGCTGGACTCCACGGCTGCTGCAAGCGGCGTACAACTACCAGTTCGCCGCCAAGGATCCCGGCGCCTATGCGCACAACCCGCACTATGTCGTGCAGATCCTGATCGACAGCATCGAAAGCCTGACCGGAGAGATCCCCGGCCCGCGCCCGTGATCCAGAGTTCCGGCCGCTAGTGGCGCGTCACGGTGGCCGGCCACGTCATGTTGGCCGCCACCGCTGGCGCGGCAGTGCGACCCGCCAGCAGGCCCAGCCCGGCAATGCGTGCCAGACCGTAGACCGTCGGCGCCATGTCGGCGCGCACCAGCAGGCTGGCCAGCATCATCGCATCCTCGGCCTCGCCGGTCGCGGCGCTGGCCAGGAACTGCGCGAAAACCGCCTCGTCCGCCCCGACGCACATGCACCCGGTCGAGTGCCGCATCAGCGGGCGCCGGCCATGTGCCAGGATCAGGCCGAGAAGCTGTTCGAACGCGGCCAGGCAGGCGCGGCCCCGCGCGGCGCCCAGTCGCTCCAACGCGTCCTCCCATACATGGGTTTGGCCGTCGGGGCCCTCGCACCAGTTTCGCAGCCACCCGACCGCGCGCGCCTCGGGCTCGGGCAGTTGGTCCAGGGCAGCCACGGGCGCACCGCCCCGGCGTGCGTGGTCCTGGTCTGGTGTCGTCATCATGGTTCTCCGTCGCGGTCGCGTTGGAATAATGACTGACAAAAAGAATCAACAAAGTCAATTCTGACTTTTTTGCTCATGAATTGAGCTGGTGGTTCCGGCAGCCGCTTTCGCAGGCAACCGGGCCCGCATGAGACGGGCGGCTCGGAACATAAAAAAGCGGCCGCAGGGTGGGGAAACCCGTGCGGCCGCCAGTGGCAGGGCCGAGAGGTCGTCTCAGGCCCTGGTCAGGGACAGGGTCAGGAACCGCCGGGTGCCGTCACGTTCAAGCAGCAGCAGAACACTGTCCCGGTCGTTTTCCTTCGCCGAGGCGATCACTTCGGTCACCGCGTCGCTGTCGGTCACCTCGGTCTGGTTGACCGACACGATCACGTCGCCCGGACGGATTCCCTGTTCGGCCGCGGGTGAGTCGGGCGCGACCGAGGCCACGGCAACGCCCTTGCCGGTGCTTTCCAGTTCCAGCCCCAGTTCGGGCAGGTCGAACCGGGCCGGACCGGCAATTGCGGGCGGCGTATCGGCCGATGTGGTCTCCAGCAGGGTGGGGCGGATCTCGAGCGTGCGGCGCTTCTCACCACGCCAGATCTCGACCTCGGCCGCTGCATCGATCTCGGAGGCGGCGACGGCGCGGGTCAGGTCACGCACTTCGTCGACCGGCTTGCCGTTGAAGCCCAGGATCACATCGCCGGGCTTCAGACCGGCGGCCTTGGCGGGGCTGTCGGGCATGACCTCGGCCACCAGCGCACCCTTGGCGCCGTCAAGGCCCAGGCTGTCGGCGATACCCCGGTCCACCGGCTGGATCGACACGCCGATCCAGCCCCGCTCGACCTTGCCGTCGTCCAGCAGGTCGGCGACGATCATCTGCGCCTGCTCGGACGGGATCGCGAAGCCCAGGCCGATGTTCCCGCCCGAGGTGGACAGGATCGCCGTGTTCACCCCGATCACCTTGCCATTCATGTCGAACAGCGGCCCGCCCGAGTTGCCTCGGTTGATGGCGGCATCGACCTGCAGGTAATCGTCGTAGGGGCCGGAGTGGATGTCCCGTCCGCGCGCCGAAACGATACCGGCTGTCACCGTGCCATCCAAGCCCAGCGGGTTGCCGATGGCCAGCGCCCAGTCGCCCACGCGCACCGCATCCGAGTCGCCCCAGTCCACCGTCGGCAGATCGCCCTCGGGTTCGATCTTCAGCACCGCGATGTCGATCCGGTCGTCGGTGCCCAGCACCTCGGCGTCGTATTCGGTGCCGTCGTCCAGCACCACGCTCACCTTGCTGGCGCCGTCGACCACGTGGTTGTTGGTGACGATCACGCCCGCCTCATCGATGATGAATCCCGACCCCAGCCCACGGCGCGCCTGGCCGTGGTTGTCCGGGCCTGGCATCCGCTCTTCGGGGAAGAAACGCTTGAGGAATTCCTCCATCTCGGGGGGCATGTCGCCAAAGCCCTGGATCCCGTTGGCGCGCGGCGCGGCCTCGACCTCGGTCACCACGGCGACCACGGCGGGCTTGGCGGCCTCGACCAGTGGTGCGAAGCTTTGCATGGCCATCGGCGCCTGGGCCAGCGCGGGCAGGGCCGGGAGCGTGGCAAGCGGGGCCAGCGCCACGGCGCCCGCCAGCAGGACGGATTTCACGGTCTTTTCGGATGTCATGTAAGGTCTCCGGCTGTTGTCCATTGGCCCCTCGGGCACCCCTCGGGGTCTCAGCCTGCAATCTGGGGCCGGTGTCTGTCGCAGCCATTGCCGGAACATTAATTATGTTTCATCAGGCCGGGCGAAGCTTGCATGGGAACGCGCCTGCGCGCAGATCGGGACCGGGACAAGGATTGGGAAAGCCATGCGTCTGCTGATCGTCGAGGACGACGCCGAAACCGCCCGCTACCTGTCGG
>JBFHFG010000354.1:0-4262 GCA_041583815.1 Halovulum sp. | reverse complement strand
GATCGCCTCGATGAACTTGGGTTCGGCCACCATCTGCTGGTAATTCGCGATTCCGACAAAGGCCCCGCCCTGGTCACGATCTGTCAGCGAGAACCACAGCGTCGCCAGTACCGGGTAAACCAGGTACAGCGTCAGCACGAAGATCGCCGGCAGCAGGAACAGCCAGGGGCGGATCAGGTTCGCCCGGTTAATGTTGCGTCCCGCATTGGGGCCGCGCGGCGGGTACAACACCCTGTCCAGGAACTGGTTCGAGAAATAGAAGTATCCGACACAGGCGCCCACGCCCAGGATGATGGTGATCAGGCCCTGAAGTACCGGGTGCATCGGGTCTCTCCCTGTCGGTTGGCGCGTCCTGTTAGGGTCTTTCTTGTTGTCGTGCGGGGCCGACAGCGCGCCCCCGCACCAATCCCTTGGCCGATCGCCCTACTTGGCGGCATCCCAGCTGGCCTGGATCTCGGCGGCTACCTCGGCCGCGGACTTGCCGCCGACGAAATCGATCATCCCGGTCCAGAAGGTGCCCGCGCCCACCGCCGCCGGCATCAGGTCGGACCCGTCAAAGCGGAAAGTCGTGGCGTTCAGCAGGATGTCCCCCATCTTCTTCAGCGTCGAGTCGCCGTAAAGATCGGTGTTCACCGCCGAATATGGTGTCAGGAAGCCGCTTTGCGCCATCCAGACCTCGTGCGCGATCGGCGTTTTCAGGAATTCGATGAAGCCTCGCGCCGCCGGGGTGTCGTTGGTGATGAAGGCAAGCGTGCCCGCACCCAGAACCGGCTTGCCCAAGTCACCTTCGCCCGAGGCAGGGAAGTAGAAGAAGTCGGCATCGACGCCGATCTCGGTACCGTCGGGGAAAAAGGTCGGGATGAACGAGGCCTGCCGGTGCATGTAGCACTGCGGCGGCGAGGCAAACAGGCCCAGCGGGCTTTCGCGGAAGTCGGTTGCCCCCACGGCGTCCACGCCACCCGCGACCATGTCGCCATTCCTGGCCACCTCGCCGAACTTTTCCAGCACCTCGATCACCTTCGGATCGTCGAACGGGATGTCGTTCGACACCCACTGGTCATAGACCTCGGGCGGGTGCGTGCGGAGCATCAGGTCCTCGACCCAGTCGGTCGCAGGCCAGCCAGTGGCACCGCCCGAGCCCAGACCGATGCACCACGGCGTTTCCCCGTCGGCGATCATCTGCTGCTCCAGCGCCTTCAGATCCTCCATCGTCTCAGGCACTTCATAGCCCGCGTCGTCGAAGTTGTCGGGGACATACCAGACCAGCGACTTCACATCGATCTTGTAGGGGAATGCGTAAAGCGCTTCGGTCCCGTCCGGGCCTGTATAGGTGCCGATGCCGCGCCAACTGGCCCCGGCGGCATAATTGTCCTCGAGCCACTGACCCGTCTCTTCGCCCAGTGGTTCGACGAAACCCTTCGACACCAGGTTCTGGATCAACCCCGGCTGCGGTAGGATTGCGACGTCGGGCGGGCTGCCCGCCTCGGTGTCGATGACGATCTGCTGCTCGTAGTTCTCGGACGAGGAATAGCTGACGGTCGCCCCGGTCGCCGCCTCGAAATAGGCCAGGATGCTTTCGGCAAGCGCCTGGTCGTCGCCGCGCCACGGGCCGAAGATATTCAGCGTCTGACCCGAGTAATCGTGTTCGCTGGCATAGCTGTCGAAGCTGTCCCAGTTGAAATCACCCTCGCCGGGCGCGAATTTCAGGTCCTGCGCATGGGCCGCCCCGACCGAAAGCGCCAGGACCGCCGCGCTGGTCTGCAGCACGTTCTTCATGTGTATTCTCCCCTATGTGTATGCGCGTGCAGGCGCGCTTCTTGTTCTTTCGGCACATCCGTCCCCCGCACGCGGGTGTCAACTCGGACGATGCGCCTTGATAACCCCGACGGTTGCCGATCATTGGCACCCTGTCAATCACAGCATGAATTGCTTTCCTTGCATGAAAAAACAATGCCGATGCAGGGTCCGCTGCTAGGGCGGCGCACCCGGTTCCGGGCGCGGACCGGCCCAGTACCCGGACAACAGCCGGACGGTCTCGGCATCGGAAAGCTGGTGGAAGTCCCGGTAGAACGCGCTGACGCCCTGGAACCTGCGCGCGGGGTTCAGGCAGACCACCGCATCGGCAAGATCCCGGATTTCGGGTAGCACTTCGACCGGGGCGACGGGAACCGCCGCGATGGTTCTGGCGGCACCCTGCCCGCGCAAAGCGGTCAGCGCAGCCTTCATCGTGGCACCGGTTGCCAGCCCGTCGTCGACGACAACCGCGGTGCGGCCGGCAGGTTCAACCCTTTCCCGACCGCCAAGGTACAATTGGCGGCGGCGCGCAATCTCCTCCAGCGCGTCGGCGCGCGCGGCAGAAACGAACGCCGCGTCAGCGCCGGTGCCGGCCATGATCGTATCGTTCACGATCGTTACCGGCGGTCTGCCCTCGACCACCGCGCCCAGGGCCAGCTCGGGGTTGCCCGGTGCGCTCAGCTTGCGCACCATCACCAAATCCAGCGGTGCCTGCAGGACACGGGCAACCTCGATCGCAAGGGGCACGCCGCCGCGGGGCAACGCGTAGACCACCGGATCTTCGGGCTTCATCTGCCGAAGTCGGTCCGCAAGCAGGCGACCTGCCTCGGTCCGGTCAGCGAAACTGGACGGCACACGGGTCATGCCGTCAGTATCCCTTTCCCCCATCCGGCCGCCTTGATCTTGCGCAAGGCAGCCGGGAGGCGAGCGGATGCGGTTACGGACGCAGGATGATCTTGGGCGCGGCTGCGCTGCCCTTCCGGATGTCCGCGAATGCGCGTGCGCCTTCGGACAGCGGTCGCACCTCGGCCCAGTCGAGCGCGCCCAACCGACCGTCGAAGATCGCCTGTGCCGTGTCGCGGAAATCGCGCGCCGTGTAGGTGTAGGTGCCGATGAAGGTGATTTCCTGCAACGTGACGCGCCGGATATCCAGACCACCGGTGGCTGATCCCAGACCGATGTGCACGATCACGCCGCCCGGGCGCACCGCGGCCGAGGCCGCGGCACGCGTCGGCTCGATCCCGACGCCGTCGATCACCAGGTCGACACCCTGCGGTGCCGGGTCCGACTGCGGATCAAAGGTCTCGAACCCTTCGCCCGCAGCGATTGCCCGGCGCGCAGCATTGGTTTCGGCCAGGATCACCCGCCGGGCCTGATGCGCCTTGAGCACCAGCGCCGCACCCAGCCCGATGGCGCCCCCGCCCATGACAAGGCAGGTCGCCTCGGCCAGTGGACGGTTCAGCGCGCCCTCGGCCTTGCGGGCCGCATGCCAGCCACAGGCCAACGGCTCTGCCAGCGCCGCCTTCTCGGTCGGGACATGGTCGGGAACCGTCACCAGGTTGCGCTCGGGCATTGCCAGAAGTTCAGCGAAAGCGCCTTCGCGCGGGGGCATCGAGATGATCTGGCGACTGGCGCACAGGTTCTCGCGCCCGGCCCGGCAATCCTCGCAGCTGCCGCAGGTGACCAGCGGATTGACCGTGACGCGGCAGCCCTGCCCCGGCCCCTCGATCACCGTGCCGGCAGCCTCGTGCCCCAGGATCAGCGGCGCGGGGCGGCGGTCGTCATGGCCCAGCCATGCATGCATGTCCGAGCCGCAGATGCCCACGTGCGCAATGCGGATCAGCGCATTCCCTCCAACCTCGGGATCGGGAACATCGCGATAGTCCAGGCTTTCGGGGCCGGTATAGACAAGCGCTTTCATTTGGCCGTGAACCCTCCGTCGACGAACAGGATCTGGCCGGTGACGAACCGGCTGGCGTCAGAGCACAGGAAGATGGCGGGGCCGAGGATGTCGGCGATCTCACCATTGCGCCCGATGCAGGTCTGGGCGGCGTTGCGCGCGGCGCGTTCGGGGTCGCCAAAGACAGGGCCGGTCAGTTCAGTCGGGAAGAAACCGGGGGCCAGCGCGTTGGCGGTGATGCCGTGGGGCGACCACGCCTCGGCCATCGCGCGGGTCAACTGGGCGATCCCGCCCTTGGATGCGCCATAGGCCAGCCCGCCGGGAAAGGCGCGCTCGCTTTGCAGCGAGGCGAAGTTGACGATCCGGCCCCAGCCCTTTTCCTTCATCGCGGGCACCAACGCCTGCGCCAGAAAGAACGGAACCGCCAGGTTCAGGCCGAGCGTCAGCTTCCAGCCCTCGGGCGTGACCTCGTCTGCTGCCTGCCGCGTGTTGACCCCGGCGGCGTTGACGAGGATGTCCGGTGCGCCAAACGGCTGCGAGACTTTCGCCGCCAGGTCCGATGCCCGGT
>JBFHFG010000353.1:0-4276 GCA_041583815.1 Halovulum sp. | reverse complement strand
TGTCAGTCCCGGTCGCCGCAAGGCACAGATCGCCCGCGACCGCCGCCGCCGACCCGCCCGAGCTGCCGCCCGGCGTCAGATCAGCATCGGGCGCATCCTTGCGCCGCCAGGGGTTGATCGCCGGACCATAGGCCGAGGTCTCGTTGCTGGACCCCATGGCGAATTCGTCCATGTTCAGCTTGCCCAGCATGACGGCGCCGGCATCCCAAAGCTTGCGGGTCACGGTGCTTTCATAGGGCGGCTTGAACCCTTCGAGAATGTTCGACGCGGCCTGCGTCTGTACGCCCTCGGTCGCGAACAGGTCCTTGATGCCCAGCGGGATGCCGCACATGGCGGGCGCATCGCCGGCCTTCAGCCGCGCATCGGCGGCGTCCGCCTGCTCCAGCGCCTGCTCGGACGTGTGCGCGATGAATGCGTTCAGCTTCGCGCCTTCTTCGGCGGCGGAGATATAGGTCTCGGCCAGTTCGCGGGCGGTGAACTCGCCTTTGCGCAGTGCGTCGCGGGCCTGGGCGATGGTCAGTCCTTTGGGGGCGGTCATCGGCATTACTCCACGACCTTGGGGACGGCGAAAAACCCTTCGCGCGCGTCCGGTGCGTTCTTCAGGATATCGGCCTGCCGGTCGCCGTCGGTGATGACGTCATCGCGGCGCTTCAGCTCCATCGGCGTGACCGAGGTCATCGGCTCGACACCATCGGTGTCGACCTGCGACAACTCGTCCATGAAGTCCAGGATGCGGCTGAGGTCCTTGGCCAGCGGCTCCAGCGCCTCTTCGGCGACCTCGATACGCGCCAGGTGCGCGACGCGGCGGGCAGTGTCCTTGTCGATCGACATCGGCTCTCCTCGGGGATGGATCGGCGTCGGTTTAGCGATGCGTCCGCGCGCGTGCAAGGGCGGTCAGCGCTCGCGCCGCTCTGGCGGCAGGTGCGTGTGCAGTACCAGGATCATCCAGCCCAGCATCAGCGCGTTCAGGCTGTGCCACAGGAAGTGCGTGCCAAAGGGCAGCACGGGGCAGACCGCGTGGTCGATGGTCCGGAAGACCAGGGACAGGGCAAGGATCCCCGCGCCGATCGCCAGTCCGCGCGCGGTCAGCGGCGCGCGGAACGCCAGCAGCGCGGCATAGACGAGGATCAGGATCGGCACCGGGACGTAGGACAACGAACCGTTGAGCGGCCCGGTCAGTGCGCCAAGCCCCTGCGTCACCGCCCAGGAATAGGGGAAGAATGCCAATACCATCGCCCCGGCCAACACAATGCCGGTGCCGAAGAAACGGCGCGTCGCCAGATAGACATAGACCAGGATGAACAGCAGGATCGGCAGCACGTCGGCAATCCCCGCCCAGCGGGTGGCGTAGGTGTGGAACAGGAACGAGCCGACCCCGATCACGAACAGGATCACCGTCAGCACCCGCGCGCCGGGGTCGCGCTTGCCGCCGAGGATCGCCCAGACAACCAGCGCCGCGATGATGAAGGCGGCGTTGGTGACGGCGTTCAGCGGCTCGGCCCAGAAGCCGGGGGCAAGACGCTCGCAGTAGTTGTCGACCTGTTGCGTCCAGTCCATGCCTGTCCCCTTGATCTCGCCCGCGGGCGAATATGTTATCGTTCCCGAACATAGGGAGGTTTCCATGAAAATCACGTGGCTTGGACATTCCGGTTTCCGCATCGAGGTCGGCGATCAGATCCTGCTGATCGATCCCTGGCTGACCGGCAATCCCGCCTTCGAGGGGCAGGACCGCGCCGCCGCGATTGCCGGTGCGACGCATATTCTTGTCAGTCACGGCCACGGCGACCACGCCGGCAACGCCGCGGAGCTTTCGAAGGAACTGGGCATTCCCGTCGCCTGCATCCACGAACTGGCCACATGGCTTGGCCAGAAAGACGGGGTGCAGACGCTGGGCTTCGGCAAGGGTGGCACGATCTCGCTGGGTGACGTGAAGGTGACTATGGTCAACGCGGTGCATTCGTCCAGCGTGGATTTCGCCGAAGGCCCGACCGGCTATTCCGGCGGCGAGGCGGGGTTCATCATCGCGGGCGAGGGGCGGACGATCTATTTCTCGGGCGATACCGACGTGACGATGGACATGCAGATCTGGGCCGATCTGCACCGCCCGGACATCGGCATTCTGTGCGTCGGCGGGCATTACACGATGGATCAGAACCGGGCCGTCTATGCCTGCCGCAAGTTCTTCGACTTCAAGACCGTGATCCCCTGCCATTACAAGACCTTCCCGCTGCTTGCCCAGGACGTGGAGGAACTGAAGGCGGGGCTTCCGGGCGTGCAGGTGATCGAGGCCGACGTGATGCAGCCGTTCAACCTCTGACGTCGTCGCCTTATCGCCGTGCCGCGAAGAAATCGCGCAGCAGCGAGGCCGCCTCGGCCTCGCGCAGGCCGGGATAGATGTCAGGTTTGTGGTGCGCCTGCGGGTGCGACAGCACGCGGGCGCCATGTTCGACGCCGCCGGATTTCGGGTCCGCCGCACCGTAGTACAGCCGCCGTATCCGCGCAGCCGAGATGGCGGCGGCACACATCGGGCAGGGTTCCAGCGTGACGTAAAGGTCAAGACCCGGAAGCCGTTCGGAGCCGACTGCGGCGCAGGCTTCGCGGATCGCCAGGATCTCGGCATGGGCGGTCGGGTCCGACAATTCGCGCGTCCGGTTCCCTGCGCGGGCGACGATGGCACCCGATGCAGGGTCCACGATCACCGCGCCCACGGGCGTCTCGTCCCGCGCGGCGGCGGCGCGTGCCTCGTCCAGGGCGGTGTCCATATGGCTGGGAAAGCGCATGGAACGGTTTAATTCCATTGCCGCGATGCGGACAAGGGCGTAAGCGACAGGCATGACCGAAGGTGAAAGAATAGCCAAGCGACTGGCCCGCGCCGGTGTCGCATCGCGCCGCGAGGCTGAACGGATGATCGAGGCCGGCCGCGTCGTCGTGAACGGCAAGAAGATCGACAGCCCCGCGCTGAACGTGACCGAACGGGACGTGATCCTGGTCGACAACAAACCCGTGGCCGAACCCGAACCCGCGCGCATGTGGCGCTATCACAAGCCCGCCGGGCTGGTGACGACGACCTCGGACGAGAAGGGGCGCCGCACGATCTTTGACGCGCTGCCCGAAGACCTGCCGCGGGTGATGACGGTCGGACGGCTGGACCTCAACTCCGAAGGGTTGCTGCTGCTGACCAACGACGGCGAGTTGAAGCGACGGCTGGAACTGCCCTCGACCGGCTGGATGCGGCGCTACAAGGTGCGCGCCAAGGGCACGCCCGAGGACTCGACACTGGACCCGCTGCGCAAGGGCATCACCGTGGATGGCGAGAAATTTCAGCCGATGCAGGTGACGCTCGACAAGCAGCAGGGCGCGAACGTCTGGCTGACCATCGGCATCCGCGAAGGCCGCAACCGGGAGATCCGTCGCGCGCTGAACACCGTCGGGCTGGATGTGAACCGGCTGATCCGCCTGTCCTACGGGCCGTTCCAGCTGGGCGACCTGGCACGCGGTGGCGTCGAGGAGATTCGTCCGAAGATCCTGCGCGACCAGTTGGGCATCACCCGCAGCCAGCAGGACAAGCCCCTGGAAAAGGCCGAGCCGCACCGCGGCGCGCGCCCGGCGCGCAGCAGAACCGTCAAGCTGAAGCGCTGAACACGCTGGCGTGCCAGCGCGGGGCATACCCCGCGCGCAGCACGTCGAGCGTCAGATCCGGCGTCAGCACCGGCACGACCCTGTCGGTCACCGCCCCGGCATCCGCGTATCCCTCGAGGCCCCAGCGCAGCAACCTGCCGCCCCTGACGGCCAGGAATGACGCGCCGTCGGCCAGCATCGCGCCGTCCGGCAATGCGTTGGCCGCGGCCTGTCTACGCGGTCCCAGCCGTTGTGCATGGAGCCTGCCGTCCATCTCGGGCGCCGACATTCGCACGCCGCCGCCTGCCAGCCTGGCATAGCGCAGCGCTTCGTCGCGGCGGCATTCGAAACAGGGCCTGTGCCCCGCCGCGAGAGCGGTTACTTCGTCGAGGAAGAACTGTTCGGTATAGCCGCCGCCCATCACGGTGCGGCGACGATCCTTGAAGTCGAGGACGCAGGTGATCCACGCTTTCGATGCCCACCTGCGCCGGGAGAGGGTGCGGTCGGCCGTGTGGAACCGGCCGCCCCGGTTGCCCATCAAGGTGTCCCGCGCGGCATGCGCGGTGATCGTTCCATCAGGAAGGACGCGGTTTTGAAGGGGCATGGCGGACCTTTGGCCGTTGCGTTCAGGGCAGGCGGGGGCCTCCGGCGGGGATAT
>JBFHFG010000352.1:0-4276 GCA_041583815.1 Halovulum sp. | reverse complement strand
TTCGCCATCGTCGGCGAGACGATCCCCGAGGACCGTTTCCTGATCTGCATGAATGGCAAGATCGAGGCCGACCTGCCGCTGAAGGCGTTGTCGGGCGAGGCCCCGGAATACGACCGCCCCTGGGTGCCCTCTCCGGCCCCTGCCCCGCTGGGCAATGTGCCCGAGGTGGATGCGGTCGAGGCACTGCTGAAGCTGATGGGCAGCCCTAACCATTGCTCGCGCCACTGGGTCTATGAGCAGTACGACACCAGCGTCGGCGCGGATACGATCCGCCGACCTGGCTCGGACGCCGGGATCGTGCGCGTGCACGGCACCGACAAGGCGCTGGCGTTCACCGCCGATGTGACCCCGCGCTATTGCCGGGCCAACCCCGAGCGCGGCGGCGCGCAGGCGGTGGCCGAGGCCTATCGCAACCTGGTCGCGACGGGGGCGAAGCCGCTGGCCGTGACCGACAACCTGAACTTCGGCAACCCCGAGAAACCCGAGATCATGGGCCAGTTCGTGGGTTGCATCAAAGGCATCGGCGCAGCTTGCGAGGCGCTGGACATGCCCGTCGTCTCGGGCAACGTCAGTCTTTACAATGAGACCGATGGCAGCGCGATCCTGCCCACGCCGACGATCGGCGCGGTGGGTCTTCTGGAGCACCTGTCCGACGCGATCGGAACCCAGCCCGCCGAAGGCGATGCGCTGGTACTGGTCGGCCCCGAAGGCGGACACCTGGGTGCCTCGGCCTTTGCGCACGAAGTTCTGGGCGACCGTGGCGGCGACGCGCCGGCGGTGGACCTGCAGGCCGAACGGGCAGCGGGCGAGCTGGTTCTGGCGGCACGCGATGCGGGCCTTGTGCGCGCCGCGCATGACGTGGCCGACGGTGGTCTGGCGGTCGCGGCGGCGGAAATGGCGTTGGCGGGAGACCTGGGTGTGACAGTCGACGTTTCGGGGCTGGGCGCGCTGTTCGGCGAGGATCAGGGCCGTTACCTGCTGGCGGTCGGGGACGCGGATGCCGTTCTGGCGCTGGCGGCCGAGCGGGGTGTGCCCGCAGCGGTCGTCGGACGGTTCGGCGGAACAGCGGTCACGCTGGGGGATGCGACGGTTTCGCTGACCGATCTGCGCCAGGCGCATCGCGGCGGATTGAACGCCATCACCGGCGGCCCCGAGCTTGCAAGCGCCGCGGCCCACGCCTAGATTTACAAGGTGTTAGCGACTTAAGGAGGCAGCCTTTCATGGCAATGGAAGCCCGCGAAATCGAACAACTGATCCGCGAGGCCTTCCCCACGGCCGAAGTCGAGATCAAGGACCTGGCAGGCGACGGCAATCATTATGCCGCCACCGTGGTCGCGGACGAGTTCCGCGGCCTGACCCGGGTCAAGCAGCACCAGTTGGTCTATGCCGCGCTGAAGGGCAAGATGGACGGTCCGGCGGGTGAATTGCACGCGCTGGCACTGACCACCCGGCCCAAGGACGCGTGACGAGATGCCCTGGTGGGCCGAGGCGTTCCTTACCGCCGTCATCGCGATTTTCGTCTACCTGGTGCTGCTCAAGCGCATTCGCCGCCGACACCGGCCGAAGGTGCCGCCGATCACGATCAAGAGCGGGGATCTGGACAAGGACAAGTCCCCGGAGGACAACAGCGGGGACGCTGAGGAATAACCGGTGCGGCCCCGACCGTGCCCCAAGGCAAAGGACAATGACATGAGCGAAGCTGTACACGACCGCATCCGCGATGAAGTCGGCGCAAACGACGTGGTTCTCTACATGAAAGGGACCGCGCAGATGCCGCAGTGCGGTTTTTCGTCGAAGGTCGCCGGCGTGCTGAACTACATGGGCGTGCCCTACAAGGACGTGAACGTCCTGGCGGATGACGCCGTGCGCGAAGGCATCAAGAGCTTCTCCGACTGGCCGACGATCCCGCAGCTTTACGTGAAGGGTGAATTCGTCGGCGGCTGCGACATCATCGTCGAGATGACCCTGTCGGGCGAACTGGACCAGATGCTCGAAGCCAAGGGCATCGCCTTCGACAAGGCTGCAGCCGAAAAGATCCGCGAAGCGAATCAGCCGGCCTGAGCCGGCTATCCGAATTGCCGGTGCGGCAGGCCCTCAGGCCTGCCGTTCCGCCGCCAGCTGCTCGACCCGGCGCGTCGCCGCCTCGAGCGTCGCAATCGCCGCTTCGGCGGTCTTGCGCGCCTCTTCCATCTCGGCCGTACCTTCGCCATCGCCCGCAGCAGATACCTGCGCGCTGAGCGTCGCGACGCGATCCTCGGCAGCCCGCAAGCGGGCCTTCAGCGCCTCAAGATCCTTATGCGCCGACTGCGCCTGGATCGCGATCTCGGTCGTGCGATCGGCCAGCATCAGCCCTGACATCAGCAGCATCCGCGTCTCGGGGACGCGGCCAAGCGCCTTGAGCAGCGTCTGCGCCTCGGTGTCCAGAAGGGCCGCAGCCTGTTGAAGCTGCTCTTCCTCGCCGGAATTGCAGGCGACGCGGTACTCGCGCCCGCCGATATGTAGCGAGATCTCGGGCATCACGCGGTCTCCTCGATAAGGGGGCGCAGCTGCGCGATTAGAGTGTCGAGCTGCGCGAGGTCCTTCTCGCGCTCCTTCGTGATCTGCTCCAGACGCTCGGACAGCGCACGGTTCTCGGCCTCCAGTTCGGCGATGCGGTCGGGGTCTTCCGCCTCGGGGGCGGACGACGACCGTTCCAGCACGCTGAGCGCCTCGTCCAGCCGCGCCTCGAGTGCCCTGAGCTCGTCCATTGGGAACCTCTCTTTGTTTATGCGGATGTTGCGCCGCGTTCTTGCAGCAGTCTATGACATTCGGCGGTGCCTCTGCATCCCCGAATTTCCATGCCGCGTTGCGCTGCGCGGGGCCGTTGCGCTTGACCCCTCGGGGTCATTCGGTATTGGTGCGGGGCGGCCCCCTGCCGGGGCCGGAGCCGCCCCGCATTCCGCTGTACAGAGGCCGAACAGTTGACCCCACAGGATCTTCGCACCCGACATCCCGAGCATTTCGCCAAGGCCGCCGCGCTGCGCGTTCTGGCCATGGACGCCGTACAGGCGGCAAATTCCGGCCACCCGGGCATGCCAATGGACATGGCCGACATCGCCACGGTCCTGTTTGAGAAACACCTGAAATTCGACCCCAAGGCGCCCGACTGGCCGGACCGCGACCGGTTCGTGCTGTCGAACGGCCACGGCTCGATGCTGCTCTACGCGCTGCTGCACCTGACCGGCTATGAGGACATGACGCTGGAGGAGTTGAAGAACTTCCGCCAGTTGGGCTCGAAAACCGCCGGGCACCCCGAGTACGGGCACGCCAAGGGAATCGAGACCACCACCGGTCCGCTGGGCCAGGGCCTGGCCACGGCGGTCGGCATGGCGATGGCCGAAGCCGCGCTGGCGGCGCGCTTCTCCTCGCGGGTCGTGGATCACCACACCTATGTCTTCGCCGGCGACGGCTGCCTGATGGAAGGCATCAGTCACGAGGCCATCGGCCTGGCCGGCAAGCACCAGCTTTCCAAGCTGATCGTGCTGTGGGACGACAACAAGATCTCGATCGACGGCGAGGTTTCCAAGTCGGACATCACCGACCAGCAGGCGCGGTTCCGTGCCAGCGGCTGGGACGTGTTCGAATGCGACGGCCATGATCCGGCAGCCATCGACGCCGCCATCCTGTCGGCCAAGGCCAGCGCCAAGCCGTCACTGATCGCCTGCCGCACGCACATCGGTTACGGCGCGCCGAACAAGCAGGACACCGCTGGCGCGCATGGCTCGCCGCTGGGGGCCGAGGAAATCGCCGCCGTGCGCGAGGTCTATGGCTGGAGCCACGAACCCTTCGTCATTCCGCAGGACGTTCGCGACGCATGGGCCGCCATTGGCGCGCAGGGCGCATCTGCGCGCGCCGCGTGGGAAGACCGTCTGGAAGCACTGGGCAAGCGTCGGCGTGAGCAGTTCGAACGCATCATGTCCGGCGAAGTGCCCAAGACGCTGACCAACCTGATCCGCAAGTTCAAATCCGAGCAGGCCGAGGCCGCACCGAAAGTCGCGACCCGCAAGGCATCGGAAATGGTGCTGGAAGTGGTCAACAAGGCCCTGCCCGAGACCATGGGCGGCTCGGCCGACCTGACCGGTTCGAACAACACCCTGACCAAGGACCTGGGCACGTTCGAACCGGGCAACCGGACCGGGCGCTACGTCTATTACGGCATTCGCGAGCATGGCATGGCCGCGGCGATGAACGGCATGGCGCTGCATGGCGGGGTGATCCCCTACGGCGGCACTTTCCT
>JBFHFG010000351.1:0-4277 GCA_041583815.1 Halovulum sp. | reverse complement strand
GCCACGGATCGGAGGCGCAAAAGGCACAATATCTGCCGAAAATCGCGACTGGCGAACTGCGCCTGCAGGCCTTTGGTGTGACCGAGCCGACCAGCGGCACCGATACGCTGGCGCTGAAGACCACCGCGCGTCGGGACGGCGACGACTACGTGATCAACGGCCAGAAGATCTGGATCTCGCGCGCAGAGCATTCCGACCTGATGGTGCTGCTGGCCCGCACCACGCCGCGCGATCAGGCATCCTCGCGCACCGATGGTCTGTCGGTGTTCCTGATCGACCTGCGCGAACTGCGTGGCAACGGCGTCGAGATCCGCCCGATCCGAACCATGATCAATCACGCCACGACCGAGATCTTCTTCGACAATGCCCGCATCCCGGCCAGCGCGCTGATCGGCGAGGAAGGCAAAGGCTTTCGCTATATCCTGTCGGGCATGAACTCGGAACGGATACTGATCGCGGCCGAATGTATCGGCGACGCGAAATGGTTCATCGAAAAAGGCTCGGACTATGCCAAGGAGCGGGTCGTCTTCGGCACGCCCATCGGTCAGAATCAGGGTATCCAGTTCCCGCTGGCCCGCGCCTATGCGCACATGCTGGCCGCCGAGGCCATAGTCTATCGCGCCGCCGGTCTGTACGACGAAGGGCACAATCCGGGGGTAGAGGCGAACAGCGCCAAGATGCTTGCCGCCGACGCCAGCTGGGAGGCCGCCGAGGCCTGCCTGCAGACCCACGGCGGTTTCGGCTTTGCCGAGGAATACGACGTGGAACGCAAGTACCGCGAGGCGCGGCTGTACCAGGTGGCGCCGATCTCGACCAACCTGATCCTGTGCTTCCTGGCCGAGCGTGTTCTGGGCCTGCCGAAATCCTATGGGCCGAGGGCCTGACATGGGGTTGGCCGATCACATCCTGGACCTGGCGGCGCTTCCGGACACGGCTATCCCCGCCGACGTGCTGGCAATGGGCCGCGCCTCGTTGCTGGACTGGCTGTGCTGCGGTCGGGCAGGGGTGGAGGAGCCGCTGGCGATCAAGTTGCGCGCCTTCGCGTCCGCCGAGGGCGGGGCGAACGTCGCCTCGGTCTTCGGGACGGGGCGGGTTCCGGCGCGGATGGCGGCGCTGGTCAATGGCGCCACCAGTCATGCGCTGGATTTTGACGACACTCATTTCGACCACGTCGGGCACCTGTCGGTTGGGATCTATCCGGCGGCGCTCGCAGTGGGCGAGGCCGAGGGTCGGTCGGTGGCAGATGTTGTCGCGGCCTTCGTGATCGGGGCCGAAGCCGCGATCCGCATCGGCCGCGTCCTGGGCGCCGCGCACTATAACCGCGGCTTTCACCAGACAGCCACCGCAGGGGCCTTCGGCGCAACCGTTGCCGCCGGGCGGTTGTTGGGGCTGGAGCGTGACGCCATGCGCGCGGCGCTGGGTCTGTGCGCCACCCGCGCCTCGGGGCTGAAGTCGCAGTTCGGTACGATGGGCAAGCCCTATAACGCCGGGATCGCCGCGGCGAACGGGGTCGAGTGCGCCACGCTGGCCCGGCTTGGGATGAGTTCGGCAGACGACGGGCTGACGGGACCGCAGGGCTTTGTCCCGACGCACAGCGATGCAGCGGACGAGTCTGCGGCGCTGGATCTTGCGCCGCCGCCACAGGTGTTCCGCTTCGCGGCGAACAAGTACAAGTTCCACGCCTGCTGCCATGGTACCCACGCGATGATCGAGGCGCTTCTGGCCGTGCGCGATACGGCGGGCCTGACGCCCGCGCGGGTCGCTCGGCTGGACTTGCGGACCAATCCGCGCTGGCTGCGGGTCTGCGACATCAAGCACCCGCGCACCGGGTTGGAGGTGAAGTTCAGCTATGCCTGGCTGGCGGGCATGGCCCTGTCGGGGCAGGGCACGGGTGATGATCGGGCCTATACCGATGCCCGCGCCGGCGATCCGGCCTTGGCGGCGTTCGCCGACAAGGTCGTGGTGGTCGGGGACGACTCCGTCAGTGACATGCAGGCCAAGGGTGTGCTGACGCTGACAGATGGCACGACGCTGCCGTTCGCGCACGACCTGGACGCGCCGCTGCCCGTGCAGGACCTGATGGACAAGTTGCGCGACAAGGCCCGTGCGATGCTGGACGCCGCCGCCGGGCCGCTTCTGGACTCCTTGGGTGACTTCGACAGGTTGAGTGCGGCAGACTTGGGCGCACTGGTGCGCGACGGGCAGCCGGAACGGGGGAAAGGATGAGCGGACAGGACGACTGGATCGGTCGCAGCACGACCGGCACGGACCTGATCACAGGGCGGCTGGTTGCGGAGTATCGCACCACGCTGGGCGATCTCTGCGGTCCGGGCGAGGTGCCTGCGGGGTTCCACTGGTGCCTTGCGCCGGACATCTACCCGGCGCCGGACCTTGGCCGCGACGGCCACCCGCGCCCCGGACTGGTGGTGCCGGAACTGCCGTTGCCGCGCCGCATGTGGGCGGGGGGGGAGATTGAGTTCCACGCACCGTTCGCGGTGGGCGAGGCTGTCACCCGGACCTCGACCGTGCGCGACATCACCTTCAAGACCGGCCGCACCGGAAAGCTGGGTTTCGTCGCGGTCGACCACAGCTATGCCGTCGGCGGCGCTGTCCGGGTCAGCGAGCGGCACGATATCGTCTATCGCGAGGACCCGAAAACGGGGCAGGGCGTTACGCCCGCACCGGGGGAAGACTGGCAGACGGTGCGTGCGTGGTCTGTCGCGCCCGACCCGACAATGCTGTTCCGCTATTCGGCGGCCACGTTCAACGGCCACCGGATCCACTATGACCATCCCTATGCCACCGGGGTCGAAGGCTATGCCGGGCTGGTGGTGCACGGGCCTCTGCAATCCAGCTGGATGCAGAACATGGCTGCTGACGTCTTAGGAGCGTTGCCCGCCCGCTTCCGCTATCGCGGCCTGTCGCCGCTGGTGGCGGGGCAGGCGGTCACGGTCGAGGCGCGCGAGGGTGCGGATGGCCTGGACCTGCGCGTGCGCCGCGATGCCGATGGCGTGGTGACGATGCAGGCCACAGCAGTGCCGCCGGGCTGAGGTTCAGACCAGCGTGCCCTCCCAATGGCCTTTCTCGACCAGTTCGCGCGCGACCTCCAGCGTCAGCTGTTCGACGGCACGGCACGCGCGGTTCATCACCCGCGCGGGGTGGTTGACCAGATAGACCGGGCGGGTCATGCGCGGCTCGATGATCGGGGCGCGGAGCAATTCGCCCCGGCTGACGAAATCGGCGGCGGCGACGGGCGCGAAGATGGCATAGCCGGACCCGCGGGCGACCAGCTCCTTTATCTGGGTCATCGCGTCCATCTCGATCACCACGTTCAGCTTCACGCCGTTCGCGGCGGCATAGCGCTCGATGCAGTGGCGCAGCCCGGCCGAGGGCAGGATCATGTCCACGTTCGCCAGGTCGCGCAGCGGCACCGGCGTGCCGGGCGGCGTGTCCAGCGGCCATGCGTCCGGCGCCGAGAAGAAGACCAGTTCCTCGTCCAGCACGTGGGTGGTGCGGAAATGGCCAGCGTCCTCGAGGTCATAGATGAAGCCGATATCGACGGTGCCGTCCTGCACCCAGTTTTTCAGATAGCCGCTCATCGCCTCGACCGCGCGCAGGCGCACGTCGGGCAGTTCCAGCCGGACGGTTTCGGCCAGGGCCACGGACATGACCATCGACACTGATGGCGGCATGCCGAAGGTGACGCGGCCGCGCACGGTGCCGCCCAGCTCGCGCATGTCCTCGACACAGCGGTCCAGGCTTTCGCAGATCTTGCGGGCGTGTTCGACCAGCACCCAGCCTTCCTCGGTCAGAAGGGTGCCGCGCGGGCTGCGTTCGACCAGCTTGACGCCCAGCTCCTCCTCCATCCGCTGGACGTGCTGGGACAGCGAGGGTTGCGCGACGCCGATCGACTGCGCCGCAGCCGAGATCGACGGCGCTTCGGAGATCGCCAGGAAATATCTCAGGTGTCTGATGTCCATGTCTGCCGCCCGTCAGTCGAACTCGATCACCTGGCGGATCGCGGTGCCGTCGTCCAGCTGATCCATCGCCAGGTTGATCTGGTCCAGTTTCAGCCGGTGCGTCAGCATCTTCTCGACCGGCAACTTGCCCTGCGCGTGCAGCGCGAACATGCGCGGCAGGTCGCGCTGCGGCACGCACGAGCCGATGTAGCTGCCCTTGAGCGTGCGTTCCTCGGCCACCAGTTTCAGCGCGTTCAACGGCATGCGCGCGTCCGGGTGCGGCAGGCCCGCCGTGACCGTGGTGCCGCCCCGGCAGGT
>JBFHFG010000350.1:0-4284 GCA_041583815.1 Halovulum sp. | reverse complement strand
ATGGCGCTCTGACGAAGTCGGCCCACGGGATAACCCGCTTCGCCCTCGTGGAATCGACTCCCCACGACCATGTCCGCTCCATCGGCCAGCGGCGCGAGCAGCACAGCGATCTCGCTCGGATCGTGCTGACCGTCGGCGTCGAACTGCAGCGCCTGTTCGTATCCGTGCTCGATCGCCCAGCGGAACCCGGTGCGGAGCGCTCCCCCGATCCCGAGATTGAACGGCAGCGAGACGACGTCCACACCGAACGAACGAGCGAGAGAGGCGGTCGCATCGGTAGACCCGTCATCGATCACGACCACGTCGATGTCGGGGCTGGAAAGCAGTTCCTCCATCCCCAGTGCCTTGACCTTGAACTTGTCGGCCTGCGCGCGGGCGACGTCCATGTTGAGATCGGTCACTGCCCGCACCTCGATGCCGCGGAACAGCGGTGCGAGGGTCAGGTAGGCGGTCGAGATATTGCCGCATCCGATGATGCCGACGCCGAGATCCTTCGTCATCGCTCAGGCCTCCATGATCTTGGTAATCGAGTCGAACGACCGCTTGGCGAAACGCTCCGGGTCGCTGGGCTTGTCGTGCTCGGCGACCCACAGCTTGACGCCCTTGCCCTTCAGCGCGGCGACCAGGCCTGCCCAGTCCACGGTGCCGTGCCCGACGTCGGCCCAGCCGTCCTCGTCCGTGCACTCGCCCTCGGGCGCGATGTCCTTGACGTGGACCGCCGTGATCCGGTCGCCATGCCTGGCGATCCAGTCCAGCGGGTCGCCGCCACCACGGATGATCCAGGCAATGTCGGCTTCCCATTCGAGGTCAGGGCCACCCGTAAGGATATGCTCCATCGGGGTCGAGCCGTCGTCCAGCGCCGCGAATTCGAAGTCGTGGTTGTGCCAGCCGAAAGCGTAGCCCGCGTCGCGGATAGGTTTGCCCGCTTGTTCCAGCCGCTCGCCAAAGGCGCGCCAGCCGGCAGCGTCAGCACCGCGGTCATCGGGGCCGACATGGGGGCAGAAGACACGCTCGATCCCCACCATCCCGGCAATCTCGCAGACCCGGTCCGGCTGGTTCTCGAGCATGTCGAGGCTGAAATGGCCCGAAGGCATTTTCAGCCCGGTCTGCGCCAGCGCGGCCTGAAGCTCCTGCACCTTGGCGGCGTCGGCATAGAGCGCGCCATAGCCTTCAACCTGTGTGTAGCCGGTGGCCGCCAGCATCTGCAGCGTGGCGGCAAGGTCGGGCGCGGTGCGGGCGCTGTAAAGCTGGTAGGAAATGTCGGTCATTGCGAAACTCCGTTCTCGGCAGGTTTCAGCCCCGGCAGAGAGCCGAGGATTGGTTTCAAGTGCCGCACCATCCGGCATTTTTGGCCTTTCGGGGCGTGGCAGACGGCGCGGTGGTTGTCAGAAGCGTTGCTCGCTGTCGCGGTCGAACAGCGACGCCTTGCTGATATCAAAGTTCAGCCCGACCTGCTGGCGCGGGCTGAGCCCATGCCCGGGTGCGGTACGCGCCGAGACGGTCTGCCCGCCCATGTTCAGCCACACCAGGCTGTCCGATCCCATCGGCTCGTCGATATCCACGGTTGCGGGCAGGCCCCCTGCCCCGGTGGCGTCGATGGAAACATGCTCGGGCCGCACACCAAGGATCGCGCCGCGCCCCTCGGCAGCAGGTATTTCGCCGTCATAACCCGCAAGCGGCACCGTAAGCTCGCCGCAGCGGAACGCAGGGGCGCCGTCTTGCGTGGTCACATGGCCTTCAAGGAAGCTCATCGAAGGCGAGCCGATGAAGCCCGCGACGAACAGGTTCGTCGGCTTGTTGTAGATCGTCGCCGGGTCGGCAAGCTGCTGGATCACACCGCCACGCATGACGGCAATGCGGTCGGCCAGGGTCAGCGCCTCGATCTGGTCATGGGTCACATAGACCATCGTGTTCTCAAGCTGCTGGTGCAGGCGCTTGATCTCGACACGCAACTCGCTGCGCAGCTTGGCGTCGAGATTGGACAGTGGTTCGTCGAACAGGAACACGTCCACGTCGCGCACCAGTGCCCGACCGATGGCGACGCGCTGGCGTTGCCCGCCGGACAGCGCCGCCGGGCGACGGTCCAGCAGCGGTTCGATCTGAAGAACCTTGGCCGCACGCGCTACCCGCTTCTCGATCTCGGGTTTCGGCATGCCCTGGTTCTTCAGCCCGAAGGTAAGGTTGCCGCGAACGGTCATCTGCGGGTAAAGCGCGTAAGACTGGAACACCATGCCGATGCCACGGTCCTTGGGTTCCTCCCAAGTGACGTTCTTGCCGCCGATATGGATCTGGCCCTCGGTCACGTCCAGCAGACCGGCGATGCAGTTCAGCAACGTGGACTTGCCGCAGCCCGAGGGGCCAAGCAGCACGATGAACTCGCCCTCGGCGATGTCGAGGTTCAGTTGCCGCAGCACCTTCACCGAACCGAAGCTGAGCCCGAGATCCTTGATTTCGATGGTTGCCATTCGCTTATCCCTTCACGGCGCCGGCGGCGATGCCACGGACGAACAGCTTGCCCGAGAAGAAGTACACGATCAGCGGCACCAGACCCGTGAGGATCGTGGCGGCCATGTTGACGTTGTACTCCTTCACGCCCTGCACCGAATTGACGATGTTGTTGAGCTGCACGGTCATCGGATAGACGTCGGGCTTGGTGTAGACGACGCCGAACAGGAAGTCGTTCCAGATGCCCGTCACCTGAAGGATGATCGCCACGACAAAGATCGGCAGCGACATCGGCAGCATGATGCGGAAGTAGATCCCCCAGAACCCGGCCCCGTCGACACGGGCGGCCTTGAACAGTTCCTCGGGGACGGATGTGAAATAGTTGCGGAACAGCAGCGTCAGGATCGGCATGCCGAAGATCGAGTGCACAATCACCAGCCCCGTCAGGCTGCCGTAGAGGCCGATTTCCCGCAGAAGGATCACGATCGGGTAGATCATCACCTGATAGGGGATGAACGCGCCGATGATCAGGATGGTGAAGAACACGTCCGCACCTTTGAAGCGCCAGTTCGCAAGTGCGTAACCGTTGACGCTGGCAATCGCGATCGACAGCACCACCGACGGGATCAGGATCCGCACCGAGTTCCAGAAACCGCGGCTCAGCCCGTCGCAGTTCAGGCCGGTACACGCCTCGGACCAGGCCTTCACCCAGGGCTGAAAGGTGACCTCCACGGGCGGCGAGAAGATGTTGCCAAGGCGGATTTCCGGCATCCCTTTCAGCGACGTCACGACCATCACGTAAAGTGGCAGCAAGTAATACAGCGCGATGACGATCAGTGTGCCGTAAAGGATGATGTTGCGGCGCGACAGCGTGCGGCGGGGTTTCGGCCCCGCTGGCCCGCTCAAGCGGCTGGCGACGGCATCCGCCCCCGCCACGGCCGAGGCCAGTGTCTGCGGGTTAGCCATGCTTCTTGCCTCCGAATTCGAGGTAAGCCCAGGGGATCACGATGATCACCACCGTCACCAGCATCATGGTCGAGGCGGCAAAGCCCTGGCCGAGGTTCTGCGCCTGGAACATCAGGTCATAGACGTACTTCGCGGGCACTTCCGAGGCGATGCCCGGCCCGCCCCCGGTCTGGGCGACGATCAGGTCGTACAGCTTGACGATGCCGGTCGCGATGATCACCAGCGTGGTGATAAACACCGGGCGCATCATCGGGATCACGACGAACAGGTACGTCTTCCACATCGGAATGCCCTCGACGCGGGTGGCCTTCCAGTTGTCCTCGTCGATGTCGCGCAGGCCCGCCAGCATCAGGCACATCACAAGGCCAGTGCCCTGCCAGAGCCCGGCGATCAGCACGCCGTAGATCACGATGGAACTGTCGTAGAGCGGATCGAAGACGAAATTCTCCCACCCCAGACCGCGAACGATGTTCTGCACGCCGAAATCGGGGTTCAGGATCCACTGCCAGACCAGCCCCGTGACGATAAAGCTGAGGGCGAACGGGTAGAGGAAGATGGTACGGAACGTGTCCTCGAACCGGATCTTCTGATCCAGCAGTGCTGCCAGCAGAAAGCCGATCAGCAGGCTGAAGATCAGCGAGAGCACGCCATAGATCGCCAGGTTCTCGATCGAGATCAGCCAGCGGCGGGTATCCCACAGCCGTTCGTACTGGTCGAGACCGACGAAATTCGTGCGCGGCAGCAGTTTCGAGTCGGTGAACGAATAGACCACGGTCCAGACCGAACAGCCGACAAAGACCACCACGGCGGTCAGAATCATCGGGATCGCTGCGATCTTGGCCGAAAGGTTCCGGAACAACTGGTTGGGGCGCT
>JBFHFG010000349.1:0-4284 GCA_041583815.1 Halovulum sp. | reverse complement strand
ATCCTCCTGTTCAGACCGATCCTGGACCCGGACGACGGTGCACCCGGCTGCCCAGAGAGACTAGCGCGTCGCTGCTCGCGGACAGTGACAAGACCGTGAGGCCACGACCGCGGGCTTGCAGGCATCGCCCCCGCGACGCACCCTGCCCCAAAGCGAGGAGACCGAAGATGAGAGCAATGCTTGCCGCTGTCCTGCTGCTGGGCATGGCACCTGCCGTCCAGGCCGAGGATCAGCAGAAGATCGTCGTCGCCGGTGGGTGTTTCTGGTGCACCGAGGCCGATTTCGAGAAGGTGGACGGCGTGCTGGCCGCCGTTTCGGGCTATGCCGGGGGGCATGTCGAGAACCCGGGCTACCGGCAGGTCGTGCGCGGAGGCACCGGGCACCTGGAAACGGTCGAGATCACCTATGACGCCGATATCGTCAGCCACGAGCGGCTGGTCGAACTGTTCCTGCGCTCGATCGACCCGACTGACGCGGGAGGCCAGTTCTGCGACCGCGGCGAAAGCTATACCACCGCCATCTTCGTCGCCTCGCCCGACGAACGCGCCACCGTCGAAGCGGAAATCGCCGAGGCCGAAGCGCAAATCGGAACGGAGATCGTGACCACCGTGCGCGATGCGGCCACCTTCTGGCCGGCCGAAGAGTATCACCAGGATTATTACCGGAAGAACCCGCTGCGGTATAAAAGCTATCGCACCGGGTGCCGCCGGGATGCGCGGGTCAAGCAGATCTGGGGCGCGGACGCACCCTTCGCAGGAAGCTGAAACCGTGGCGGGGTCAAACCCGCCACCCGATCAGAAGAAGTTCTGGGCGATGATGATCCGCAGCGCGTAGATCGCGACGATGACGATCAGCGGGGTGATATCCAGCCCCGACATCGGCGGCAGCACGTTGCGGATCGGGCGGTAGATCGGCTCCAGCAGGCGGTTCAGGCCGGACCACATCTGGTAGACGATCGGCTGCCGCATGTTCAGCACCTGGAAGTTCACCAGCCAGCTGATGATGACCTGCGCGATCACGAGAAACCAGACGACGTCCAGCAGCAGAAGCAGGATCTGTCCCAGCGATGTCATGGCCGCACTCCTCGCGTTGGTCCGAGTGCCATGTAACCCTGTGACCGCGTTGAGACAAGTCCGGGCAGGTGCGGCACAAGGTGACGTCGCGGCGCGCTTGACAGTTCCGCGCCCCGGGCATCGGGTGCCGGCATGTATCCCGTCGGCCGAACCCTCCTCGAACTTGCCATCACCTTGCGCCAGCCCCCGATGGGGATGGACGACACGCATGTCTCCTACCACCGCTGCTGGCCGTGGGACCTGGACATGCTGGGCGAGCTGAACAACGGCCGCACGCTGACCTTGCTGGACATCGGGCGACTGCCGCTGTTCCACCGCACCGGCATGTGGCGCGCCACGCGTCAGCAGGGATGGGCGCTGACCATGGCGGGGACCAGTGTCCGCTATCGGCGCAGGGTGCGCGCCTTCGATCGGCTGACCATGCTCAGCGGCTTTGCCGGGCGCGACACGCGGTTCTTCTACCTGACGCAAAGCTTCTGGCGCGGGGGCGAGGCGACGACCTCGGCGCTGTACCGGATGGCGGTGACCGGGCGGGACGGAATCGTGCCACCCCAGGCCCTGCTGGACGCGATGGGACAGCCGGGCTGGAACCCGGCCCTGCCGCGCTGGATCGTCGACTGGACCGTGGCCGAGGCGGAACGCCCCTGGCCACCGCAGCCTGGCCTGGACCGGACGGCTCCCGCCTCGCTGGCGGCGGAATAGCGGAACCCGCACGAGGCCCGCGCGTTTATCTGACGTTAGGCGATCTGCCGCGCGGTATGCCATCCCATGCAAGCGCCCCTTGTGCCTTCCCCGGGCCGGACGCAGTGTCGCGCGCGACCGAGAAGGAGACATCAGATGTTCGTCCGCCCCCTGCTTGCCCTGGCCTTGGCCCTGGCCCCGATTTCCCTGCCCGCTGCCCATGCCCAGCCCGGCGGCTGCCCGCCCGGCCTGGCCAAGAAAAGCCCATCCTGCGTGCCACCCGGACAGGCGAAGAAGCAGGGATATGACAAGCGGGATCGTCACGAGCACGAACGGGTGCGGGATCATGACCATGATGACGACCGGTCGCGCTGGGTGATGCGTGGCGATCGGGTCATCGGCCCCGACGGGCGGGTCTATACCGTGGGCGACCGTCTGCCAGGCGGCTATATCGTGCTGACACGCGACGAATGGGACCGCTACGACCGCTTGCCGCGCCTGCCCGACGGTCACCGCTACGTGCGCATCGACAACGAAATCGTCGAGGTCATAGAGGCGACCAACACCATCGTCCGCTTCCTGGGTCTGCTGAACAACTGACCGGCTGACACCCGCACCGATGGACAGGGGCCGCACGCGGCCCCTTTTCCTTTCGTACCGGTGTGATAGGCCAAGGTCACGCATTTCAGCGGAGGCCACCCTGACCGTCACCCGAACATCCGCCGGACCCGCGCCGCTGGTCGACAACCTGCGGGGCGCGGCACTGATGACCGCCGCGATGGCCGGGTTCGCGCTGAATGACGGCATGATGAAGATGGTATTGCAGGATGTGCCGCTGTTCCCGGCGCTTCTGCTGCGCGGGCTGCTGGCCTGTGCGCTGTTGGCGTTGCTATGTCTTGCCACCGGGGCGTTCCGCGTCCGGCCGACACGGCGGAACAGACGGTTGATTGCCTATCGGTCGCTGGCCGAACTGGGCGGCTCGATCTGTTTTCTGACGGCACTCGCCAACATGCCCATCGCCAGCGCCTCGGCGATCCTGCAATCGCTGCCGTTGGCGCTGACCCTGGCCGCGGCGGTGTTTCTGCTGGAACCGGTGGGCTGGCGCCGGGGGCTGGCCCTGATGGTCGGCTTTGCCGGGGTGCTGCTGATCGTCCGTCCGGGGGCCGACAGTTTCAACAGCTACGCGGTGCTGCCGCTTGGCGCGGTGGCGTTCATCGTGGTGCGCGACCTGTCGACACGGGGGCTGTCGCCGGGGCTGCCCTCGTCGCTGGTGTCGCTGGCGACGGCGGCGGCCCTGACCGCCGGCGCGGCGGTCGGCAGCCTGTTCGTGACCTGGCCCCCGCTTACCGCCCAGACGCTGGGCTGGATCGCGGGTTCGGGGTGCATCCTGGTCGTGGCCTATATCGCCAGCGTCGGCGCAATGCGCGTGGGCGACATCGGATATGTCTCGCCCTTCCGCTACGCGATCCTGATCTTCTCGGTGCTGATCGGCATGGTGATGTTCGACGAGATCCCCGACGCGCTGACCCTTGCGGGGGCGGCGCTGATCGTCGCCAGCGGGCTGTTCACCTTCTGGCGCGAGCAGCGCGTCGCCGCCCGGATCCGCACGGCGGCTCATCCCCCGACCCGAACCTGAGGCCTGCCCATGCCCCCCGATGTCCAGACCCGCCGCCTTGGCCCGACCCGCGCCTGGATGCTGTTCGACTGGGCCAACCAGCCGTTTTACACGCTGGTCATCACCTTCGTCTTCGGCCCTTATTTCGCGACCCGGTTCGCCCCCGACGCGGTAAGCGGGCAGGCGCTGTGGGCCGACATGCAACTGTACGGCGCACTGGCCGTCGCTCTGCTGTCGCCCCTGCTGGGCGCTATTGCCGACGAGGCGGGGCCGCGCAAGCCGTGGATCGGCGGCTTCTCGGTGCTGTTTGTGCTCGGCTGCCTGGGCTTGTGGCTGGCCGCGCCCGGCGCGCCGCTTTGGCCGGTCATGCTGGCCTTTGTCATCGCCTTCGCCGCGTCCGAGTTCAGCCTGGTCTTCGTGAACGCGATGCTGCCCGACCTCGGCCCCCGGTCCGAGATCGGCCGCATTTCGGGCTCGGGCTGGGCGCTGGGCTATGTCGGCGGGGTGGTGGCGCTGTTGCTGGTGCTGACGCTGCTGGCCCCGGCGGGCGACGCGCCAACGACGCTGGCGGGACTGAACCCGCTGTTCGGCCTGGACCCCGCCCTGGGCGAGCCTGCCCGCGCCACCGGCCCGCTGACCGCGCTGTGGTTCGCGATCTTCGCGCTGCCGCTGTTCCTGCGATGTCCGGACGCCCCGCAGCGAAAGGGGTTCGCCCGCGCCGCGCGGGACGGGGTCCACACGCTGGGGCGCACACTGCGCGCCCTGCCCGGCACCGGGGGGCTGTTCACCTACCTGATCGCCTCGATGATCTATCGCGACGGGCTGGCGGGCCTGTTCGCCTTTGGCGGCATCTATGCCGCGGGAGTGCTGGGCTGGGGCATCACGCAGCTTGGCATCTTCGGCATCATTGCGGCT
>JBFHFG010000348.1:0-4291 GCA_041583815.1 Halovulum sp. | reverse complement strand
GGCCCCACGCGGGATCTTGCCGTAGCGCATGCTTTCCACCACCGCCATGGCCGCTTCCTTGTCGCTGCCGGTCGCGGCATTTGCACGGTCGAGCATGTAGCCGTATTCACTGGGGTGCGCGATGACCATCGCCAGCTCGTTGGCCAGGAACGGGTCCTGGTTCTCGGTCTGGGTGGTGGTCAGGGCCGAGACGGGCACCGATTTGTCGCGGACATACATGTCATAGTAGTTCTGCACCGCCTTGCGGGCGCCCGGCGTATTGATCTGGATCGCCTGCAGCGTCGGCTCGGCCTCGGCCTCGTCGAGCGCACCGCCGCCCTCGCCCCACATCATCGGCATGAAGCGGAACGGCGTGTTGCCCGCGTTGACACGCGCCACCAGCCCGTACCCGTTCTTGCCGGTTTTCTCCTTGATCTGCTTGGAATAGGCGATCACGTCGTCCCAGGTTTCGGGTGCCTTCTCCGGATCGAGACCCGCCTCCTCGAAAATGCCGGCATTCCAGATGAACGCCATCGTCTCGTTGTTGGTCGGGATGCCCCAGGTCTTGCCGTTCAGCGTGACCGACTTCATCGCGCCGGGCCAGTAGTCGGCGGTGTCATAACCGACGTCTTCCGGTTTCAGCTCGCTCAGCTGACCCTTCGAGGCGAACTCCGATCCCCAGAGGATCGGCAGGCGCGCCACCATCGGGGCCGCGTTGCCAAGCGCTGCGGTCCGCAGCTTGTTCAGCAGGTCGTTGTAGTTGATGTTCTGCGCGTCGACCTCGATGTTCGGATAGGTCTCCGCGAAGGCCTCAAAGAACGCCCGCTCCATCTGACGATCGATTTCCGGGCTGGCCTCTGTCGTGCCGTAGTACCAGTAGGAAACGTTGCCCTCGTAGTCGAGCGGCACGACCTGCGAGCATTCCGCCGCGGTATCGACGGTTTCCGTGCCCGCGATGCTGCGAACATGCTCGGGGGTCCAGGTCTCCGGATCCACCCCGGTCTTGGTTCCCTGCGCCGCCACGGATCCCGGAACCACCAGCGCCGTTGACGTCAGCAGCACACAGGCGAATTTCGCCACGTCATGCTGCTTTGCAGCATTAAAATTAAACATTCAGTCCTCCCATTGTAATTTTCGTATTATTTTGATACATCAAAATCAGAGATAGCAATCAAGTCAAGGAATTTTTGGCGAAAAATTAAGCAGGAACAGCTTTCAGGCCCGTGCGCTCGCGCATGTCCGGCCGCTCATTCCTGCGTGCAGAGTTGACAGGGAACGCTCTGCCCGACCATTGGCGGGCAGCCATCAAAGAAAGGCGCACCCGAAATGGCCGAGCATCCCGGAACCTTCCCCGAAGAAGAGTCCCCCCTTTACGGGCAACTGCTCGGCGACATCGCGCGGGGCGTCTACGGAAGCGGAACCAGGCTGCGGATCCACGAGATCGCAAAGCGCTACGGGACCAGCATCAACCCGGTCCGCGAGATCCTGCGCAGGATGGAGGGCGAAGGACTGGTCCGGTTCGAAAAGAACCGCGGCGCCACGATCACCGAACTCGACCGGACCGCCGTCGAGAACGTGTACGAGATGATCATCCTGCTCGAACCACACCTGATCGCCGGATTCGCCAGACTGTGCACGCCCGACCAGGTGGACGAGGTCGAACTGATCCAGGAACGGCTCAAGGCGGTGTCGCTGATGGACAAGCCCCAGTTCACCGCGATCGATATGGAATTCCACCTTGCGATCGTCACCCGGCACTATAACGACCGCGCAGTCAGGGTCTGGTTGACCCAGCGCCGCCTGCTGAACATTCTGACCCGCAGAAACGGCCTGACACGCACCCGCCATGAAGAGATCATTCAAGAACACGACGAACTGATCGCCGCCTTCCGCGCCAACGATGCGGACCGGGCAACCGAGGTGATCAAGCGGCATATCGACGGCGCGGGCCGCGCGCTCAGGTTTTACCTGGACTCTATCTGACAAGGGAACATTGATGAGGATCGCGATTACAGGCGGCCGCGGCAGGATAGGCTCGGCCGTCGCAAGACTGGCGCTCGACGCCGGGCACGAGGCCGTTGCCATCGACCTGGGCCAGGTGCCCGATGCAGGCCCCGACAACCGACTGGTGCACAAGACGGCGGATTGCGCCGACTACGACGCGCTGCACGACGCGATGGAAGGCTGCGACGCGCTGGTGCATCTTGCCGCAATTCCGGCACCGGGGAACGACCCGGATCACGTGGTCCACAACCGAAACGTCACCGCCAGCTACAACGCATTGCGCGCCGCCGCGGATCGGGGGATCCGCCGCATCTGCCAGGCGTCGAGCGTGAACGCGATCGGACTTGCCTTCGGAAAACGGTCCCGGTTCGACTATTTTCCGCTCGACGAGGCGCACCCGAACTACGGCGAGGACCCCTACAGCCTGTCCAAGTGGATCTGTGAGCAGCAGGCCGAGAACATCGTGCGCAGCTTCGACGGCACCCGGATCGCCAGCCTGCGCTTTCACTACACGGTCCCAGACCGCGCCATTGCCGAACAGACCTACGTGCCGAAAAGCGACGAGGCCGAAAAGCACCTGTGGGGCTATACCTTGCTGGACCCTGCGGCGCGCGCATGCCTTCTGGCGCTGGAAGACCGCTTTACCGGGCACGAGGTGTTCTACATCGTCGCCCCCGACACGGTGCATTCCATCCCCAGCCTCGAACTGGCGGCAAGGTACTTTCCGCAGGTGCCCGTGACCGGCGATCTGGACGGACGGACCAGCTTCTTCTCAAGCGAAAAGGCACGCCGGGTGCTTGGATGGGCCCATCCCGCCCACGCACCGGACAAGGTGGCTTGAACCGGCGGCGCTGCCCCGATCCGGGGCGGCGCCCTCAGGCCGCGCTGCTGTCGCCTCTCGCCTGCCCGTCCTGCTCCCGCGCATCCAGCTTACGCTCGATGTCGGCAAGGCGGGCCAGGACCTCGTCGCGGTAGGCGTCGGTGCGCTCGCCCTCTTCCAGCCCGTGCGCTTCCTGCATGGAGTTGACGATGAGACCGACCAGAAGGTTCACCACGGCGAAAGTCGTGACCATGATGAAAGGAACGAAGAAGGCCCAGGCGAAGGGATAGACCTCCATCACCGGGCGCACGATCCCCATGGACCAGCTTTCCAGCGTCATCACCTGGAACAGCGTGTAGGCTGAACCGCCGATGGACCCGAACCATTCCGGGAAGCGGTCGCCGAAAAGCTGCGTCGCCATCACCGCGCCGATGTAGAAGATGATCGCCATCAGCAGAAAGACCGAGCCCATCCCCGGCAGCGCCGAGATCAGCCCCTCGACCACGCGGCGCAGGCTGGGCGCCGCCGAGATCACCCGCAGAACCCGAAGCACCCGCAACGCCCGCAACACGCTGAAGGCCTGTGCGCCGGGCACCAGCGCGATGCCGACGATCGCGAAGTCGAACAGGTTCCAGCCCGAGGTAAAGAAGCGGCGGCCATGAGCGGCAAGCTTCAAGGCGATCTCAAGCACGAAGATGGCCAGGCACAGCTTGTCCAGCGCCACGATCAGCGGCCCGGCCGCAGCCATAGCGCGCGGCGAAGTCTCAAGCCCCAGCAGCAGGGCGTTGAACAGGATCACCCCGATGATCCCGTTCCGGACCAGGGGCTTGTCGAGCAGGTCCGCCAAGGCGTCGCGCGTCACGTCTTCTCTCCATCGATGGTCGCGTCCCGCATATGGGCGCAGCGCAAATCGGTGGCAAGGCGTGAATCGGCGCAGCCCCCCTGTCGGGCGGAAATGACCCGCCCGACACCCGAATCCGGGCAGCGAAGGTAAGCGCACCGATGCCCCCACAGGCCCGCAAGCTTTGGATTCTGGCCGAATCGCGTAGACTTGGGCCCATATCGCAGTGCCGGGGGGGCGCCAGGATGAGCCGCAGCACGACCCTGTTCCGCTATGCCGCTGTCTCTCGCCCTCGGGTCTACGACCTCAGGCGCCGCGCCGGTTCGATCAAGGCACTGGCCCCGATCCTGAAAGCCCCGGACAAGAACCGACCCTGGGCCGACAAGGTACTGGCGGACAAGGCCGACAAGGTGCTGACGCGCGTGGCAGGCACCTATCGCGACCTGTTTACCCGCGACCCTGTCGCCGGGGCGTCCCTGCCGTCCGGGCGCGACCTGGCCGATACCGATGATGCCGGCCCGCTCGACCGTGCGGCGTCCAAGGGCGGCGAGACGGACAAGGCCGACCTGCTTGAAGTCGCGTTGGCCGCGAAACTCGCCGGACAGGCGGACATCGCGCGCGATGCCGCGCGCTGGCTTCAGGTCATC